>NZ_CAWUDJ010000044.1:0-55540 GCF_963920875.1 Anabaena sp. CCY 9910
ATGGACATTGCACAGTAGATGACCTCAATTCATCCCTCTATTATGCAACGCCGAATTTTCTTATCGTACTGGTATTAATACAGGTTTTTATAGCTTAAGTGATATTGTTGATTCTCTTAGAGAATACTTTTTATTGGATGATTTAATTAGTAGCACAGGGATTATATTTGTCTGTCATAGTATGGGAGGGATTGTAACAAGACGGTTTCTTGTCAACCAACATTCAATGCTAGTTGAAAGAGGTTTGAATAGGATTGGTCTATTTTTAGTAGCATCACCTTCTTTGGGTTCTGACTATGCAAATATGTTGGGGCTTCTATCAAGTGTTATGGGGCATACTCAAGCCAGCGCACTGAGATTCTCTCAAAGTAATGTGTGGCTCAATGATTTAGATAAAGATTTTATCAATCTCAAAGGAAACAAGGATTTACAAATTAAAGGCAAAGAGTTGATTGAAGATTTGCCACTATACGGTAAAGGATTTATAAAAAAACAAATTGTTGAACCTTTCTCTGGTGCAAAGTATTTTGGAAACTCATTTAAGGTTCCCGGCTCAGATCACAGTACAATTGCAACTCCTGCCAATAAAGATGCAGTACAACATCGGTTACTAGTTCAATTTATTAAGGAGTTTCTCCAAGAAGAAATTCTGACTCCAAAGCCTGATAGAAGCTTGAAAGGGCAGACAGAAAAACAAGTCATTAACAACGACTTACGCAATGCCCAATTTAATGGCGGATTAATTAATGCCGATACGGTAAGTGTTGGGCAAATGGGCGGGAACGTATACAATATTCATTTCGGTCAGCAGCAGGCAACATCAGGTAATACACCCTCATCACCGCAGAGAAAAGAGCGATCGCCTACGGCGGGGCGTAGTTCATCGCCGCAAGAACGAGATTCCCTTGAGAAAGTTTATACACTGCAAAGCCAAAAAGTTGACAGGCTAAGAAACGCATGGGTGATTGAAACAGATCCATCACGCAAGTTTCAGTATGAGCAACAACTTCAGACCGAAGAACGCACATTAAGAGAACTTGGTGACAAGTTAGATGCAATGGAGCAGCAGTTGCAAACTACTGAGAAGCCAAGAGTAGAAGCAGAAAAAGATATATACATAGAACGCCCACCAATTGAGGACAAATGCTACAACGCAATTGTGCAACCAGGGGCGTTAATCCGCATCAAAGCCCCTCAGCGAATGGGTAAAAGTCTTTTACTAGAGAAAATACTAGATTATGCTAGAAAACAAAGTTACGAAACAATAAAACTAGATTTAAAACTTGCTGATAATTCTACTTTAATTGACTTGAAAACCTTCTTGCATTGGTTATGTGTGAATGTTTCTGATAGGCTGAATCTAGAAGATAAAACAGAAGAATATTGGCAAGATAACTTAGGGATTAATACAGGCTGCACTCGTTATTTTCAAAGATATATATTATCGAATATCAATACTAATTTAGTTTTTGCTATAGATAATTTTGAGAGATTATTTGAACATGACAATATATTTTCCGAGTTCTATTTACTATTGCGGAGTTGGTATGAAACAGCGAAGCAAGGGGATAGAATGGGAAAAATTTGGAAGAAATTACGATTAATAGTAGTTAACTCTACAGAGGTTTACCCAACATTGGACATAAACCGTTCACCATTTAATGTGGGGGTAGCAGTAGAGTTACCTGAGTTTAACCAGCAGCAGATCCAAGAGATGATTAGGCTATATGGGCTAGATCATCTTTTTTCACAAGAAGGATTGGAGCAGTTAATTAGTTTGATAGGTGGACATCCGTATTTAGTGCAAGAAGTAATTTCTCAACTCAAAGAGCAGGAAGTATCGTTACAAGAACTATTAACATTAGCACCAACAGAACAAGGAATTTTCAGTTATCATCTACGGCAGCAACTAGAAGCATTAGAGAAAGATGCTCAGTTAAAGGAGAGTTATAAAAGAGTAATAACAGCAGATCAGGCAGTACAACTTAGTCCAGAGGTTACTTTTAAATTACATAGTTTGGGGCTAGTTAAAATAGTACGCAATGACTGTGTTGCTAGTTGTGATTTGTACCGACAGTATTTCTTGGCAAGATTGAGGTAATCTATGCACGACCAGTACATTTTCTCTGGAAGCTTACCTGAAAATGCCAGCACGTATGTCAAACGCCAAGCAGATGATGAATTGTATGAGGCATTATTACAAGGAAGGTTTTGTTATGTATTAAATTCAAGGCAGAGTGGTAAGTCTAGCTTGCGTGTCAGAACAATGAGCCGCTTGAGTGAAGCTGGAGTAGAATGTGCAGCTATTGACTTGTCATCTATTAGCATTCAGACAGCAACTCAGGAGAACTGGTATGCAGATTTGATTGTTAAGCTTATTGATAGTTTTGTCTTAGATGTAGACTTTAAAAGCTGGTGGGAGCAGAATAACGTAAACTCTCCATTACTAAGATTTAGCAACTTTCTTACTAAGATACTGTTAACTGAAATTACTGAAAATATTGTAATTTTTATTGACGAGATTGATAGTGTACTCAGTCTGAATTTTCCTACGGATGACTTTTTTGCTTTTATCCGTTCTTGTTATAACTTGCGAGTTGATAACCCAGAATACAACCGTCTCACATTTTGTTTACTGGGAGTAGCATCACCAACTAGCTTAATACAAGATAAGAATCGTACCCCGTTTAATATTGGTCAAGCAATTTCCCTTAAGGGTTTTCAATTGCATGAAATTGAGCCATTAGAAAAAGGATTACATGGTCAATTCACTAATCCCCATATAATAATGCAGGAGATTTTGCAGTGGACTGGGGGGCAACCATTCCTAACTCAAAAGCTGTGTCAGTTTATGGTTGAGGAATCAACGCTGGAAGATCCCCGTTCAGTTGAGCAAGTTGTTAGATCACGGATCATCAAAAACTGGGAATCACAGGATGAACCTGAGCATTTGCGAACAATTCAAGCCAGGATTTTGCGAGATGAGCAACGGGCTGGGTATTTACTTGAGTTATACCAGCAAGTCAGATTGGCTCAGGAGCGATCACTCATTATCGCAGACGATACGTTAGAACAAAGTGAGCTACAGCTTTCGGGATTAGTTGTTAGACAGGAAGGTAAACTGAGGATATATAACCAGATTTACTGGGAAATATTTAACTCCAGTTGGATTGAGACTCAATTAAATAATTTGCGCCCATATTCAGAAAACTTTCGCTTTTGGGTGGCATCGGGTGGTGTTGATGAATCACGGTTGCTGAGAGGCAATGCGTTACAAGAAGCAGAAGAATGGGCAAAGGATAAAAATTTAAGTTATCAGGATAAACAGTATTTAGCAGCTAGTAAAGAAAAAGAAATTCAGGAGAAAATTGCTATCCAAGAACAAGAAGCTGCTTTTAAACGTGAGAAAGAGGATAGAGAAGCGGCTGAGGCAAGAAATCAATTGCTTAGTAAGGCTAACACGAAGGCTAAAAGAATAATTAGTGTTGGGTTTGTCGCTTTGTTTGTTACATTTCTGGCAGCATTAGCTATTGGATTATCGTCTAGAAAACAACTTCATGAAACTCAAAAAGAAGTTGAAGCTGTTCAAGAATTAAATAAATTAGCTGGGGAATTACAGAGTAAGGAAAATTCTAGCTCACAAGATATTACTTTTAGCTCAACTAAAGCTTTGAAATTATCTGCCTTATCTTTTAATATCAATAATTATCAACTTAAACAAGCATTAGTATTTGCTGCTAGATCCCAAGTATATCAACAACTGAAAAAGGTAGAAGAAGCAGAATTAGATATCAAGCAAAGTCAGTATTTTTTAGAACAAGCAGACAATAAAACTTTAGATTCAACCCAAGGTTTACAAGTTCAAGTATTGGTACATAAAATCCAAGGTGATTTACTAGCCCAGAATGGAAAAACTCAGGAAGCAATAGAATCATATAGTAAAGCTTTTAAAATTTTAAAAGCTCATCGTAATGAAACTGATTTTACTAAAGATAATCAGTTGCTTACAGGTGAAAATATTGAGTCAGTTTATCGGAGTTTAAGGGATCTAAACCATCAAGATAAAGACTTTGAAGCATCATTAACACAACATTTATATGCTCAACTTGAATACTATTTAAAAGCTAAAAACTGGGAAGCGGCTGACAGTGAAACAAATAAACTGATGCTTAATATCGCTAAAAGAGAAAAAGAAGGATATTTAAATTATGAGCAAATAAATAATTTTTCTTGTCCAGACCTGCAAACAATAAACGACCTTTGGTATAGCAATTCAGACAAACGTTTTGGCTTTAGTGTGCAGAAGAAGATATGGATTCACAATGGGAATCGGCTAGGTATAAAACTAGAAGACTGGACTCCTAAAGATACCGAAAATTACTTGCGGTTTGCTAGGAGACTTGGATGGTCTAATTACCAAGCAGGTAATATAGCCAATGAAATCATCAATGATAGGACTGGAATCAATGATAGGACTTGGGAGGGGGCGCTACCTACCTCAACTATAGAGGTTGGTTTTGGGGCGCTTGGGGTCTTTCTTTTCTCCCGTTGCGACTTGTGAACTTTAACATATAAGCTTTCAAAAGTTTGTAAACATTTATTTCTGCCTCATTTTCCACGCACTAATCAGCATTTCATGAATCCGATACCTGGCACTGGCGGCTGATATCAGTTCGCCTGAACAAATTTTGCTGCTACCTCATGTACCTCCGTACTTTCAGTCACTTTTTGCTTGTTCCAAGGTAAGCTCATTTGCCCAGGTGATAACTTTTTCGCCTTCGCCCCTTTCACTATCAATGGCAAGAAGCGACTTCCCCAGTGGTTCCGATTTTCTGGCTTCGGCTTTGGTTTGTATTTCTGGCAAAATTTGCGGTACTTCGCCGCACATTCTTCTAAAGTCTGCCCCAATTGCAAAAATGCCGGATGCCACTGAGTGATGCAATCGTTACTCAAGCGGTCATGAGTGCCATAGTTGCTAAAGTCGTGGACGGGGCATTGTATTTTTGTAGACCCAACAATTAAAAATTTTAGCCCCAAAACCCTACAAGTTGTTCTGATTCTGGTTACTCATCCCTGCACCGGAAACCGCCGCATCATCTCCGCAACCGCAACCGCCTCACCATCCGGCGTATACACAACCTTCCCTGACATCGCAATCACAATCCTTTGCTTCCTCGCCCGCTCAAACCAAGCGATCGCCGCCGACTTAACCTGTTGCGTTTCCACTTTTCTGCCCTCCTTGCAAGCCGCGACAAACACAGCCTCCGGTGACTTGACCCCTTTCCAAGTTCGCACTGCCTCCTTCAAATAAGCGATCGCCCCCGGCACATTCTCCCAATACTGCTTAACTGTACGCTGAATCTCCCCGTTAAGCCGAAACTGCGGGGTGCAAGGAATCTCTCGTAACTGCTGCAATACCTCCTGCACTTCTTGCTGACTAGGCTCTACTGATTTTTCTTGTGGTTCGGTGTAATCATCATCACCAGAGTCTTCGTTATGAAAACCTGACACGGCGGCGGAAGAATTACCCCCATGATGGTCTGTCTCGCTAGTCGAGTTAACCTGTCCTGGTTCATCAACGTAGCGACTAACCTGGGGCAACTCTGGTTCTGGGGTTTGCCCTGCTTCTTCCTGGTCACATTCCAAATTCTCGTTTTCCACTTCCTCGCTTTTAAAAGGCTCAACAGCACTGTGTTGTTGTGAAGCGAAGTCTTTGTAGTGGAAGTCTTTGATATGATCTGCTGGGAGTGAGCAGATCGATATGTCCAAATTGCTCACGTCGATCTGCTGATTTTGACAAATGCGATTCCACAAGGCTTGTACGTTCTCGACGTTCACAGTGAACCAGTTCGCTTGATACCAAGTCTTTTCACTGTGGCGGCAGACATCAATCAACTTGAAATTATCCCTTAAGTTGGCGATCAGCTACGCTGGGCGGTTACGCCATCGCTCGTCTGATTGCTGATGTGGAGAGAAATGGCAGTGTTTGCCCCCAATCCTTGCGCGTCTTCCAAAACCAAGGTCTACCATCACGCTTGATGTGCTTGGAAATCTGACAAAAATAATGAATCTGCTGGAGTATTACCAATAAAAACTGAAAAGGAGATTATAGCAACCAATATCCGTTTACTTGCCAAGAAATCTTGTGCTAAACTTCGTACAAGCACATACTTAAGCTTTATACAGTATAAACTATCGCTTTTATTTGCCTAACCATGCAAAAAGATTTCTCTGGTCAAAATCTCAGAGGTCGTTCGTTCAAAGGCGAAGACTTGGGCGGGGCAAACTTTAGCTATGCAGATATCCGAGGGGTAGATTTTAGTGGGTCTAATTTGAGCGGGGCAAACTTTAGTCATGCTGAAGCTGGACTACCGTTATATTGGGCAATTGCATTGATTATAATTTCATCTTTATTGACAGCATTTATAGGGATATGTTTACTATTTACTCATATTGTATTAACAGCCATTCTTACGTTTTCTAATAATATCAATATTAGCTTTAAATTTGGCATAATTTGTTCAATTATATTTGCTGTTGCTTTTACTATTCATAAGAGATTTGTAGCAGGTTTAGAAGCACTTTGTTTAGTCTTTACTGTGGCAGTAGCTATGGCAGTAATTACAAGTATTATTTTAGACATTACTACCAATGCTAAAGTAAATGTTCTTGGGAATTTTGCCGTAGCAGTTGCTTTGACTGTGACTATCGTTTTTATTATATTTTTTACTGTTGTTGGCATTATGAGTATTGCGGTGACTGCCGGAGTTGCAATAGCAGTTTTGGAGTCTGAAAAATTTTTTGTCTTAATTTTTTTCACTATTATTGTCACTATCTTTCTTCTTTTCGCTTTCATTATCTCAGTTTTTAATATTTATGAATCTGGAATTTTTACTGGAATTTTCGTGATTTTAAGTGCCTATATGGGAGTATTTGTTACAAGTTCTAAAAAGTATGAGACTGGTCTTAAAGAAATTTCTATAGCTGTTGCTGCTACGAAAGGCACTAAATTTCGTTTAGCCAACTTAAGTGATGCCAATTTCAGTCATGCCAAACTAAAAAATACAAACTTTGAAAAAGCTAACCTAACTAACGTCTGTTGGAATAATGCTAAAAAGCTTAAATATATTTATCCTATTAGAATTTATC
Source organism: Anabaena sp. CCY 9910 (assembly GCF_963920875.1). NCBI lineage: Bacteria > Bacillati > Cyanobacteriota > Cyanophyceae > Nostocales > Nostocaceae > Anabaena > Anabaena sp. CCY 9910. The sequence continues at coordinate 7,150 of NZ_CAWUDJ010000044.1, forward strand.
AAGAGAATGAACAAGCAAATTCAGATAATATAGATTCCCATAAAAGCATTAACTTCACATTCAAAAATGGGATTGTTTGGGAAGCTTTTTTGTCTACTTATAAAATAATTGTTGACAATGAAGGTATTGAGCTAAATATTCAAAGTATTGAAAACAAGAATAATAATGTTTTAGTAATAAAAGTTCAAGTTCCTGAAGGAGCCAATAAAGCAAATATTTCTAATATTTTTAGACAAAAATACAAAAATGCACTGAAAGCTATAGAAGCAAAATACGAAGGAGAATTAAAAAATAAAAACAATCAAATGAGCATTTATCGTCAAGTTTATGAAGATAATTTACAACAAAATGCAAATTTATTAAATATTATAAATAAAATGGCTACAAGTCAGTCTATAAATATTCAAAATATAGCTAAATCAGAAAGCGAATCTATGTCAGAAAGTTCTAAGAAACAATCTAACTTTGATCTTAAAGGCGCTCAATTCGGTGGTGGTCTAGTCAACGCCGACACCGTAAACGCAAATCAAATCGGCGGCAACATCACCAACTATAACCCCGAACAAAAACAGAACCTTGCCCAAGCCGCAGCCGAAATTCAGCAGCTTCTCAACCAACTGAGCCAGACATACCCCACTGCAACGACATCGGAGAAAATGACAGTTGTGGCCAAGGCAGTGGATGAGATTGAGAGTAACCCAACACTAAAAGCACGGGTGATAGGTGCGTTGAAGGCTGGGGGAACGGAAGCGTTGAAGGAGTTAATCAACAACCCTTTGATTAATATACTGCTGGCATCAATCGACGAGTGGCAGGATGCAGAGTAGTTTGTTGGCAATAGGTGAGCAGAGGGGTTAGCTGGTGATGGCGAATGAGGAGCATCTGGCAATATTGCGGCAAGGGGTGGAGGTTTGGAATGAGTGGCGACAGAAAAACTCAGGTGTAAAGACTGATCTTAGCAATATAAATATCCATGTTATTGATGACCTTAAGGTATGCTCTGATGGCAAGATAAACTTAGAGAAAGCTAATTTTAGAAATACTAATCTGAGCAAAGCTAATCTTAGTGCGGTTGAGCTTCATTCTGCTGAGTTTGAAGATGCAATCATGCAATCTATTACTCTTAGTAATGCAAGACTTCCTTGTGCGGCACTCATGAAGGCGGATCTCAGGAACTCCGATCTTAGAAATGCTAACCTCATTAATGCCAATCTCGAAGGTGCTAACCTTAAAAGTGCCAATCTTGAAGGTGCCAACCTTAGAGGTGCTAACCTTAAAAGTGCCAATCTTGAAGGTGCCAATCTTGAAAATGCTAATCTCGCCGGTACCAAACTTATAGATACTAATTGTAAAAATGCCAACTTTACAGGATGTAAGCTGAAAAAATATGCAACATATGAAAGTAGAACTACTGAAAATGCTTACTTCTTGAGGACAAATTTATGTGGTGCTAATTTAATAAGTATAAGTAGAGAAATTCCTCTACGTAGCGTCTTAATTGACTCCTCTACAAAAATCGAAGATAAATATTATATTGTATGGAACATATTGAATAATCCTAAATATAGCCGGATTCTTAGTGGTGTCGATATATCAAGAACTAGTCTTGGCGGAGCTAACCTTGAAGCCGCTGACCTTAGCAGCGCTAACCTTGAAGGCACTGATCTGAGCAGTGCTAATCTTCGTGGTGCTAATCTTCGTGATGCTAATCTTCGTGATGCTAATCTTCGTGATGCTAATCTTTGCGGTGCTGACTTAAGTAATGCAGATTTCCTAAAAGCTCAACTTTCTTTTGCCAATTTCAGAGAAAGTAAAGTCAACTTTAGACTAAGACATATCGAGTTTGATCCTTTAGGGAGAAAAGAGAAAGTTACACGTTTGGAAGTGAAATGGCAAATAGTTTGGGAAATATTAAATAATCCAAATTATTCGCGCAACTTAGTTGGTGAAAACTTAAACGATGCTGATCTTAGCAATGCTGATCTGAGAGGAGCAAACCTGAAGGAAGTATCTTTTATCTCTACAAAATTGGATCGAGCTAACCTTACAGGAGCTTGTATTGAGGATTGGAATATAAATAGTTCTACAACCCTCAATGATGTAATCTGTGACTATATCTACCTTCGCCAAGGTCAACAAGAACGCCGCCCCAGCAGTGGTAATTTCGCACCTGGGGAGTTTACCAAACTGTTCCAAAAGTCTTTAGAAACTGTAGACCTAATCTTTCGCAACGGTATTGACTGGGATGCTTTCGCCTACTCCTTCAAAAAGCTAGAAGTCGAAAACCAAGGCGCACAATTGGATGTCCAAAGCATTGAAAAGAAGGGTGATGGTGTTCTTTTAGTTAGAGTAGCTGTTGCCCCTGACGCAGACAAGGTGAAAATCCACAGTGATTTCATGCAGGGGTATGAATTTGCAGCTAAAGTATTAGAAGCACAATACCAAGCAAGACTGGAAGATAAAGAAAAAGTAATCAACCAGCTATTTTCCACAATTAACCAGCAAAATCAGTTACTAGCTCAGACTGGTGATAAAGTCTCAATTTACTATCAACCTAATTCTCAATTTGCAGGTGGTATAGTAGATGCTATTAATGTTGATGCACAGCAAATTGGTGGTAACATTCAAAACAATAATACTGAAGACTTCCCAAATTAACCCATGACGGACGCAGAAGACCCGAAGCAAGTCAATAACAACGACTTACTCAATGCCCAGTTTGGTGGCGGGTTGATTAATGCTGAGAATGTTAATGCTGGGCAGATTGGTGGCGATGTCTACAATATTAATATCGATTTTAGCCAGCAGACACCAACAGAAGTCAAAAATATTGTTGACCGAATAGAACCAATACTAGAACGGCTTCAACAAATTCATCAACCAGAATCACCGGGGGTAATTAAGGCTGGGAATCCCGGTAAAAGTTTGGCTTACTGGCAAGGAAGAGAATCAGAAATTGCACAAATACAGCAATGGTTAATTGATGAAAATATCTTTCTAATTGGCATAGAAGGCATTGGTGGCACTGGTAAATCAATGCTGGCAGCTAAAATTTTTGATGAGATAACAGGGTTTCCGAAGCGATTTTGGGCTGATGTCAGTAATGGAGCAAGCTTCAGCGATTTAGCAAGAGAAGTATTAATAGAATTTGGCTTTCGGCTTCCAGAAAAAGAAGTGCAATTAGTAGATGCACTGGTTAATTGTTTACGTTCTGGTCAATTTTTACTAATTATTGATAACTTGGAAAGCTTATTACAACCTGATAGGCAGTGGGCAAGTCTATTGTATGGAGACTTTTTTCAAGCATGGATCGAGTCTGGTGCTAATAGTAAAGTATTAATTACTACCAGGGAAAGACCAGAATTAAAAGGCTTTCAATGGCTAACTCTGAAAGGTTTACAAGTAGATGAAGGGGTCATACTGCTAAAAGCATTGGGTATTCGAGGAAAGTTAGCAGAGTTTGTTGAATTAGTAGACGGGCATCCTCTACTGTTGAGATTGGTAGCAGATTTACTAAAAGAAGAATATTCACAAGATCCAAATTTAAGCAGACTAGCAGATTTAGGCTTGGGGAATCTGCGGCAGTTGCTGACAGATCCTCAAGTGGTAGGCATTCATCGCCGGGAAAATGTAGGGATGGTTTTGGTATTGGATGCTAGTTTTAATAGGTTGAATGACTTACAAAAGGCATTATTACTGAATATTAGTGTTTATCGTGGTGAGATTGACAGTCCAGCAGCAATAGCAGTTTTACCAGAAATTTCAGAACGAGAAATTGAGAGAGAATTGAGAAATTTGGTGAAGCGTTCTTTGTTGCTAGAAAAAATCAATGGCAAGCGATGCTTTGAGTTTCAGCCAGTAGTTTTGGAATATGTGCGCTACAAATCTGGGGATCAGGCTGAGGCTCATCAACGAGCTATTGATTACTATCGCTCAAGGGCTAAACAATTCCCTTGGACAACAAAAGACGATGTTAAAGAATACTTGGAAATCTTTCATCACTTATATCAATTGCAAGATTATAATTCTGCCTTTAATAGCATATCGGTTTGCAATGATTTTTTGACCTTACGGGGTTATTACACAGACCAAGTAGAATTATTTGGGCAGTTGGTGAGTAAATGGGAAGAAATAGGTGACAGGGGAAATTGTAATTATTATGCTGCTCTTATTTTATTGGGTAATACTTTTTACTTCCTTGGACAATATCAACAGCAAATAAACTGTTACCAGCAATCTCTAGATATATCTAGAGAACAAGGCAATATTAACTGTGAAAGTAATTCTTTAAACGGTTTAGGCATTGCATATAACTCTCTAGGACAGTATCAACGGGCAATTGGTTTTCTCCAGCAATCTTTAGAAATTAAAAGGAAGATAAATGATCGCGAGGGTGAAGGTAGTGCCTTAAATAATTTGGGCTATGCTTACAAGTCCCTGGGACAGTACGAACGGGCGATTGACTTCTCTCAGCAGTCTTTGGAAATCAATAGACAGATAGGCAATCTTAGTGGTGAAAGTATTGCCTTGGGCAATTTAGGTAGTGCTTATAACTCCCTGGGACAGTACCAACAGGCAATTAATTTCTTTCAGCAGTCATTAGCCATAGCTAGGGAGACAGGCGATCTTTATGGTGAAAGTAATTACTTAATGGGGCTGGGTAATATTTACAACTCTCTGGGGCAGTACCAACAAGCGATTGATTTCCACCAACAGTGTTTGGAAATTAAAAGGAACATAGGAGATCGCAATGGTGAAGGTTGTTCCTTGAACAATTTAGGAATTGCTTACTGCGCTTTGAAACAGTACCAACAGGCAATTAATTTCCATCAGCAGTCTTTGAGTATAGCTAGAGAGATAGGAGATCGCAAGGGTGAAGGCAATTCCTTAAATAACTTGGGCAATACTTACCGTTACTTAGAACAGTACCAATTAGCAATTGATTTTCACCAACAGTCTTTAGATATAGCTAAAGAAATCGGCGACATTCAAGGAGAAGCCGATTCCTGGTTTAATTTAGGTTTAGCATTAGAATACGTCAATCGGAAATCGGATGCACTTGTTGCTTATCGCAATTCTCTTGCACTGTCTAAGATATTGGGAATCGATGCGTATGTACAAGATTGCAACAATGCCATTAAGCGTCTTTCTTAACCAAAACACCTGTAGTTTCTCCCGTCTTGTAAGCATGGCTGTGTCGGTTGTGGCATTAAGTTTGGTTTTGTCCCATATAATTAAAAGTGACTGTAATCGCTCATGCCTCCCACACCAGTCTTTCACTCATCCCCGCCCTCCCAAAATTCCAGTTGCCCCTTCCGCACCCTCCAGTCCGGCATGACGCATGACAGCGCAGCCCTCCAACCGATCATCATAATTGTGGTGCAGCAAGTGGTCAAACTCATAAGCTATCACGGAATCGAAGACTGACACAGGTGCGGCTGCTGGTTGATGTGAGTCATGCCATCATGACAGCAAATTTTCATCTGAGCTTTTTTTTTGGGTAGACTTGGCTGTTTGTACCTGGACTTCTGGGTTGTAGGTATAAATTTATCTAAATATATTATATTTTACGTGGGCGTTCTCTGTAAATATCGCCATATCAAGTAAGAATTTTTGTGCTAAAGTCCGTGCAAGCCGATAACTAAAACAAATTCAAGGTAAATCCTGCTCTCTGCAACCTAGCTATGCTCCAAGACTATTCTCACCAGAATCTCAGAGGTCGTTCATTTAAAGGTCAAGATTTAGCTGGCGCAAACTTTAGCTATGCAGATATTCGGGGAGCAGACTTTAGTAGAGCAAATTTAGTAGGTGCAAATTTTACTAGCGCGAAAGCAGGACTGCAAAAACGCTGGGCTATTTTTTTAATGATACTCTTATGGGTATGGTCAGGATTGTTGGGAGTTTACTGGTTCATTTATGGTTACTTAGTTTCTCGAATATTTGATGGTGCTAAATTAGGCAATCAGATTGCAGGTTGGGTTAGCTTAAGCATATTGATCGCCTTCTTTTTACTAACCATACACCAAGGTGTCAAAAAAAGCTCAGAAATGGTATGGCTAATTTTAGTTTTAGCTTTAGGGTTAGCCATACCTTTTGCATACGGTGGAATACTTGCCATATGCTGTGGTGTAATCGGAATTTTAACTTCTTCTTTTGCTTTCATAGGAGTATTTGCTTTTATCTTTTCCAAAGCTGGCTCTACAGCTTTGACCATCACCTCATTTGTAGCTGGAACTTTAGCTTTATTTAATATTTATGTTGCTTGGCGAGCATTAAAAGGAGATGAAAAGTATCTCTTAATCGGCAATGTTGCTGTTTTAATTGCTGCAACAAGAAGTACAAGGTTTTGCAATGCTGACTTAACCAATGCTAATTTCACTAAAGCTTGGCTAAAAGGCGCAAATTTTAGAAATGCTGTCCTTATATCTACTCTTTGGTTTAATGTAAAAATGCTTCACCGTGTTTGCCCTGGCAACACGTATCTTCAAAATATCAAACTACAGCAGTTACTAATTAGAGGTCAGGGACAGAACATGAGCTTTGACCGTCAAGATTTACGTGGAGTAAACTTAAAAGGAGCTAATTTAAAAGATGCCAGCTTTAACGGCGCAGACTTAAGCCACGCTAACTTACACGATGCAGATTTAACCAGAGCCAGGCTAGTGCAAACCCAACTCGACGGTACTGACTTCACAGGCGCAACTCTCACAGGGGCATACATCGAAGACTGGAACATCACCACCAACACCAAGTTTGACGGAGTGCGGTGTGAATACGTTTATATGCGCCTGCCCACCCCAGATAACCCAGACCCACACCGTAAACCAGACAATCGCCAGGAAATGTTTGCAGATGGTGAATTTGGTGATTTCATTAAACCGATTTTTGATACTCTCGACTTGTACCATAGTCAAGGCGTTGACCCCAGAGCGATTGCAATCTCGTTCAAGCAGTTAGCCGAAAATCACCCAGAGGCAGATTTGCGGATTGTAGGAATGGAAGTGCGAGGTGAGGATAAGTTTTTGCTCCGTGCCAAAACAGCGATCGCTGCCGATAAATCCGAACTAAGTGCAGAGTATTTCGCCATGTATAATCAGCTAAAAGCTCTGGCAGAACAAGAAGTTAAAGCACTAATAGCTGAAAAGGATAGCAGAATCGCTGATTTACAGAATATGGTAGTAACATCACTACAGCGTCCTAATTTTTATTCAAACGTTGAGCAGGTAGGTTTTATGACTAACAATCCTGGTGGTTTTTATGTTGGTGGTGATATCAACAATGTTCAGGGTGACAATAACCAACAAAGGGTCAGTAACAAAACTTCTAACTTCAACCTACAAAACGCTCAATTTGCAGGTGGTTTAGTCAACGCCGACACCGTAACTGCTAACCAAATCGGCGGCAACATCACCAACTACAATCCAGAGCAAAAGCAGAACCTCGCCCAAGCCGCAGCAGACATTCAGCAGCTTCTCAACCAACTGAGCCAGACATACCCCACGACTACTACATCACAGAAAATGACTGTTGTGGCTAGAGCAGTTGATGAGATTGAGAGTAACCCACCACTGAAAACACGGGTAATTGATGCGTTGAAGGCTAGGGGAACGGAAGCATTTAAGGAGTTAATAGACCATCCTTTAGTGAATATACTGCTGGCATCAATTGAAGGATGGCAGGAGGCGGAGTAGACATTAATATTTAATTTTCTAAAATACTTTTAAATAATTATGGTGTCTTTTACTATTCATTACGCTGATCAAACTAAAGCGGCTACAGTTAATTGTTCTGAAGAACTACCATACAACAGATTATAGAACGCGCACAACAAGAATGGAACCTGCCAATAGAGGTTAATTATGCAATTCATTTAGAATGTACATGGCAGCAGTTAGATCGTTCTAATACGCTCAATTTAGCAGGAATTAATAATCATGATGTTCTTGAACTGTATCCAATTCTAGAAGCAGGAGGTGGTATGATTGTAAAAAGCTTAATTATTGAGCAATTAGAAGATGACGGCACTTTAAAGACATTTAGAATGCTTGCCGAGCCTAACAGTGAGATAATTGTTGCTTTTGCCGATGAATATGAAGAACCTAGAGAAGGGCCAGTTTATTTTCTTGATAAAGAGTATCGTGACACTTTTATAAAAGGTTTTGCAAAATGTGAGTCGCGGCGTTTAGGTAAAAGAACTTTTCGGTTCTTAAATAATCAATATGAACTAAATATTTTTTGGAGAGGAATAACTACAGAAGTTAATCAGCTTTCTTTGTATTCTTTATCTTTGCCAATATATGCAGTTCCTCATATTATTCAAATTAGGGATTCACAAAATTCATCTCGTGAATTTAAGCGAGATGTGGTAAAAGACGAACAAAATAATCGTTTCATAATATATTTAGAATGTCGCTCAAAATATAGTTTATTTGATTTTGATTTAAATTGTAAATTTAGTATTGATAATTTAAATTTCTCTTCTGCCCAATACCAAGATTTTCTTACTAAGAATAATGATTATCCAAATATACTTAACTTCGTATTACCATCTGAACAAGAGATTAAAGTTCAAGAATTTCTAGAGAAGCCTGTATTACAAAATAGTATTACTATTTATAACATACATAACTCGCAGTTTGCCGGGGGCATCGTGGACGCTACTAATGTTGACGCACAGCAAATCGGTGGTAACATTCAAAACAACGACACTGAAGACTTCCCAAACTGACTTATGCCGGACGCAGAAGACACGAAGCAAGTCAACAACAATGACTTACGCAATGCCCAATTTGCCGGGGGTTTGGTTAATGCTGACAACATAATTGCTGGGCAGATTGGAGGTGATAATTACAATATTTACATTGGACAGCCTAGCCAGCAGAAAATAGATATTGATTGGCATCAAGTTAGCTCCTCACTGTTAGATGAGCATCTGCGGCTGACAACAAATCCGTTGACATTTGGCGAGGGGATTACCTACCAAACCGAGCAGGTGTATGTGCCATTGGGACTTGTAGAGCGGAAAAAGCAGAGTCGGCGAAAAGAAGATGTTCTACCAGAGAAAGGTTCGGAACTTTATCATGAAACAGAAATTACACAAACGTTTGAGCATCATCAGTTTCTTAAGCAGGTATTAAGAGACAGACAAAGCCCCAGAAGCCAAGGAAGACGCATTGCGATTATTGGAGAACTAGGAGCAGGAAAAACTACCTTGTTACAGCAGATTGCTCAATGGGTATCGAAGGAGATAGAGCAATCGGTTGTAATTTGGGTTTCTCTGGCTGATTTGCGATCGCATGATCTGGAATCATATTTGTTAGAGGTATGGTTGCAAGGAATAGCCCGGACAGCAGGGCAAGCCGAAGCATCTACCCAAGTTAAAGATGATTTCGTGGCGCAATTTAACCGGGGGTTAGTATGGCTGGTGTTGGATGGGGTTGATGAAATGCCAGTCACCGATGGCAACCCATTAGGAGAAATTGAGCGTCAAATTCGCCAAGGTGGTTTGCTACAACAAGCGCGGATTGTAATTTCTTGCCGCTTAAATCTTTGGGATGACGGTAGGAACACCCTAGATTCCTTTGATAACTATCGCACTTTGGAGTTTTCCTATCCTCAGCAAGTAGAGGAGTTTATTTGCAAATGGTTTGGTTCTCAATCACCAGCAGAAATTCAGATAGGACAGCAGTTGTGTGTGGCGTTAAGGGAACCAGGGAAAGAAAGGATTCGAGATTTGGTAAAAAACCCATTACGGCTGACACTGCTGTGTTTGAATTGGCATTTAGGTGAGGGCAATTTACCCCAAACAAAAGCAGGGTTATATGAGCAGTTTGTCTCGTATTTTTATGAATGGAAGAAGAGTTTGTTTGTGACTACAGGGGAGCAACGTAGGCGTTTAAATTCGGCTTTAGGTGAATTGGCGCGAGATGCTATTGATAAAGAAGCAATGCGGTTTCGGTTACGGCAGGAATTTGTATATGAATATTTGGGTGATCCAGATGATACAGACTCCTTATTTGCGATAGCGTTACGACTGGGATGGTTGAATAAAGTGGGGGTAGAGGCAGAGCATCATACAAGAGCAGTGTATGCGTTTTTTCATCCCACATTTCAGGAGTATTTTGCAGCTTTGGCGATTGATGATGGGCATTATTTTTTAAATCATCTTATTGAGAACCCAAATCATCTAGAGGCAAGTTACCGAGTTTTTGAAGCACAGTGGAGAGAAATATTTTTATTATGGTTAGGTCGTACTCATAAGCAAATATCTAATAGGCAGAAAGAAGAGCTTATTAAAGCATTAATAGAGTTTGAAGATGGATGCAAGGGATTTTATTCGTATAAAGCTTACTTTCTAGCCGGAGTGGGTATTGCAGAATTTATAGACTGTAATTATGCTGACGAAATTATTATACGCCTTGTTAAATGGAGTTTTGGTTATTTTAATAATCAAAAGAACGGTTGGAAGACATTTCTAGACCCAATTGTTGAAGCAACTAAAGCTGTATTAAAGCAAACTGAACAGAGAAAGCTCTACAATACATTGATTTCCTTCATCCATAATGATTACACACCTCTAGAGGTTAAGTGTAAAATAGCAGATATGTTAGGTAGTATAAATTGTTGTACCAAGGAAGCAATTGAAGCTATCACAAGTTTACTAAATGCTAAACTTGACAACTGGGATCTTTGTATTACTGCTAAAAGTTTAGCGAAGATTGATCCTGGAAATGAAAAGGCGATTGAAACTTTGATTAATTTAGCATTAGAAGAACCATATCCTCCTATTAATAATTTTGCTGCTAAAGCCTTAAAAGAAGTAAATCCAGATAACTCAGAAATTATTAATTACCTTAGTGAAATGCTGTTTTTAGACTATTACCAGAATTTTTCATACATGAAATCATCCGATATTGAAGCACAAAGATTCTGGGCTGCTGAAAACTTACTGATAATTGCACCTGATAATCAAAAGGCTATTGAATGCCTATTTGAGCTATTTTGTAAAGAAAATCTTGAGCATGATTGGATTCGTATTAGTGGTATTAATATATTACCGTCACTCAAAACTTCTAATCAAAAAGTAGTTGATATTTGTAATAAGCTTTTAGAAATTGAAAAACAACAAATAAATCGTTGTTACATTGCCCGGATATTAGGTATAATTGAGCCTACTAATCAAAAGTCCATACAAATTTTGCTGGAAATATTACAAAATAAAAATTTAGAGAATTGCTGTCACTCTGTTAGCTGTTTAGAAGATATAGCAATTCAGAATAAAGTAGTTATCGATGCTCTTACCCAATTATTAAATAGATTGAATCGAAATAGTAGACCTAGTGGGATTATTGAATGGCTCCGTTGGCGTACTGCTAAGGCTCTGGGTATAATAGACTTTGGTAATCCAAAAGCGGTTATGGTTCTGACTAAATTATTAGAATATAGCAAAGAGTATAATAATTTAGCAGCTAAAAACTTGAAGGATTCGTTAACAGAAAATCAAATGTTTGGTATTGTGAATCAACTTAAAAATAATCTAAAGTTAATTGATGAATATGGATATGAAAATGAAGAACTTGAGGAAATAATTAAAAAATTTGAAAATGATATTTTTTTAGACATACGTATAAATATTTATAAAACTTATTGTTCTAAGTATGAGGTACTTTGGCATTGTTCTCAAAATATGACTTATCCAAATTTTTTTAATGCTTTGTATAGCATTTCTGAAGAAAGTGTTTCAGAAACTAAAGAGTATAAGATAATTTCTCAGATGTTAACTTTGCTTGGACGCTCACCTGATTTAGAAACAGGATTTAACAGCTAAATATTTTTTTATTTTATTTGTTAAATCAGTACCATATAATTTTCGTTTCATGTCACATTGTAGCTCACAAGCTAAACTTGATGCTTTTCAAACATCTACTGAGTTTCTGTATCCGCCCTGCTGTACCTTTAATATTACAGTAATCGCCAGTTTTCTTGCGCTATCATTCCCCCACCGGAAACCGCCCCATCATCTCCGTCAGTGCCACCGCGTCACCCTCCGGCGTATACACAACCTCACCTGACATAGCAATCACAATCCTCTCCTTCCTTGCCCACTCAAACCAAGCGATCGCACTAGATTGAGCCTGCAAGTTAGGAAAACAATTAAAGATTAAATCTGCTTTAAAACGTTAAGATTACGAAATTATTCGTGGTATATCTGTATCGAAAAAGCAAAAGAGATACCGTAGCCAACTATGCCCCAGGACTTCTCCGGTCAAAATCTTAGAGGTCATTATTTTAAGGGACAAGACCTTGCAGGGGCTAACTTCAGAGATGCAGACCTTAGCAAGGCGAACCTTAGTGAGGCTGATCTCAGTGGCGCTATCCTTTGTGGGGCTATCCTTAGCAAGGCTAATTTCAGCAGAACCATCCTCAGTCAAGTTAACCTCAGTCAAGCTAACCTCAGCAATGCTAAATTTTGGGAAGCTAATTTGAGTGGAGCTAAACTTTGGGAAGCTAATCTCATGTGTACTAATCTTAGTGGGGCTATACTCAGTCAGGCTAACCTCAGCAATGCTAACCTTAGTAATGCTAACTTGAGGGGGGCTATTTTGAGCAATGCTAACCTCAGTCAGGCTAATCTTAAGGGGGCTATACTCAATAGTGCAAATTTTAACGAGGCTACCTTGAGCAATGCAGACCTGAGCGAAGCTATCCTTACTAACGCGGATCTCAGCGAAGCAGACTTTCGCAAAGCAGACCTTAGCAGGGCTATTTTAAATAGAACGATAGTATTAGCAACAGATTTTACAGGTGCAAATTTTACAGGAGTTTGTATAGAAGATTGGAATATTAATTCTGCTACAAAACTAAATGATATTAATTGCCTATATATTTACTTAAAAAGCGATCAACAGGAACGCCGTCCAAGTAGTGGAGATTTTGCACCTGGAGAATTTACCAAACTATTTCAAAAAACTTTAGAAACAGTTGATTTAATTTTCCGTGATGGTATTGATTGGCAAGCATTTCTGATATCATTCCAAAAATTACAAGTTGAGTGTAGCGGCGAAGAATTATCTATCCAAGCTATTGAAAGTAAGAATGATGGTACTTTTGTTATCCGAGTTAACGTTCCTTATGATGCAAACAAGGCAGAAATTGAAAAGTATTTAAAGCGAGAATATAACTTAGCAGTTGTAGCAATTGAGGAAAAATATAAAATCAAATTACAAGCAAAAGATGAACAGATAGCAATTTACCGTCAACATAATACTAATTTAGCAGAAATAGTTAAATTAATGGCTGAAAGACCTATTACAAATATTATTGATGTGACAGCTAAAGCGGAGAGTGAATTTATGTCAGAAGGTTCAAAACAAGTATTCAACAACAACTTACAAGGCGCTCAATTCGGTGGTGGACTAGTCAACGCCGACACCGTAACCGCTAACCAAATCGGTGGCAACATCACCAACTACAACCCTGAGCAAAAACAAAACCTCGCAGAAGCAGCAGCAGATATTCAGCAGCTTCTCAACCAACTCAGCCAGACATACCCCACTGCAACGACATCAGAGAAGATGAGCGTTGTGGCTAAAGCTGTGGATGAGATTGAGAGTAACCCGACATTAAAGGCACGGGTGATCGGTGCGTTGAAGGCTGGGGGAACAGAGGCTTTGAAGGAATTGATTGACAATCCTTTGATTAACATACTGTTGGCATCAATCGACGGGTGGCAGGAGGCTGAGTAGTTTGTTAGCAACAGGTGAGCAGAAGGGGTAGCTGAAGATGGCGAATGAGGAGCATCTGGCGATACTTGAGAAAGGAGTAGAGGTTTGGAATGAGTGGAGAGATAACAACAGAGGTGTAATAGTAGACCTTAGTATGGCTAATCTCCAAAAGAAAGACCTCCGCAAATTTAATTTTAAAGGAGTAAATTTTAAACAGGCTAACCTTCATGGTGTTACTCTTTGGGACGCTGATCTGAGTGAGGCTAATCTTAGAGACAGTAATCTTAGTATGGCTGGACTGATGGGAGCCAATTTCAGCAAAGCGGATCTTCGTAGAGCAAACCTTAGTGCTACTAATCTTGACAGTGCTAATTTCAATAATGCTGATTTGTGTTTAACTAATCTGAGTAATGCTAACCTTAGTCAAGCTGATTTTAGTAATGCTGATTTAAGCGGAGTTATATTAAATAATGCAAAATTAAAGGGAGTTATTCTCAGCGAAGAAACAATTATTGCTGAAAAATGGCGTATTGTTTGGAATCTTATTCATGGGAATATAGCAAACCAAAATCTTTGTAATGCAGATTTGAGTGAAGTTGATCTTGGTGAAATTGATTTGAGTGGGGTTAACCTCAATGGCACTATTTTTATCAAATCTAATCTTTCCCAGGCTAATCTTGCTAGAGCTAATCTTGCTAGAGCTAATTTGAGAGAGGCAGACTTAAGCGAAGCTGATTTAACTGGAGCAGACCTTTCTTTTGCTCATTTAGATGATGCTGATTTAACTGGAGCAGACCTTTCTTTTGCCAACCTTCAGCAAGCCAGTCTAATCAATGCAAACCTTGTTCAGTCTAATCTCACAGAAGCAGACTTAAGCAATACAGATTTGAGAGGAATTACCTTTAGTGAATTTGATTATCTTTACAGTGAATTTTCAGATGAGTTAGTAGAATCTCTAACTTACGAAGATATTCAAAATATTAATAAAAGCACAGCTATTTTAACTAACGCAGTTTTGAGCAATGCTAATCTTAGTAATGTTAGCCTTTGTGGACTTGATCTTAGCGGGGTAAATCTGAGCGGAGCAAATTTGAGTGGTGCTAACCTAACAGAATCTAAAATTAGTTACTCTAACCTAAAAAAAGCATCTTTAGAAAATGCTAATTTGAAAAACGTTCAAGCTCTAGAAACAGATTTTACTTCAGCAAATTTCACAGGAGCCTGTATACAAGATTGGCAGATAAACAGTAACACAAATCTTACTAACGTAAATTGTGACTATATTTACCTCCGCCAAGGTCAACAAGAACGCCGCCCTAGCAGTGGTAACTTTGCCCCTGGCGAGTTCACAAAGTTATTCCAGAAATCCCTAGAAACCGTAGACTTAATCTTCCGCAATGGTATCGATTGGGATGCTTTCGCCTATTCCTTCAAAAAAGTAGAAGTCGAAAACCAAAGCGTACATCCTATAGTTACAACTATTGAACTTAAAGGTGATGGTATTGTTTTAGTAAAAGTAGCTGTTGCTCCTGACGCAGACAAAGCCAAAATCCACAACGACTTTATGCAGGGGTATGAATTTGCGGCTAAAGCATTGGAAGCGCAGTACCAATCTAGACTGCAAGAAAAAGATGCCTTAATTGCCAAACAGGAATCGCAAATTAACCGCCTGTTTGACATAGTAGAACAACAAGGATCAGTTCAAAAAGCACTAGCAGAAAATCCAAGGAAAGTTTCTAACACCAATATAATAAATTCTCAGTTTGCAGCCGGTATCGTGGATGCGATTAATGTTGACGCACAGCAAATTGGTGGTAGCATTCAAAACAACAACACTGAAGACTTCCCCAGTTGACCCATGCCGGACGCAGAAGAACCGAAGCAAGTCAATAACAACGACTTACGCAATGCCCAGTTTGGTGGTGGGTTTATAAATGCTGAGAATGTAAACGCTGGCAGAATAGGCGGCGATATTCTGAATTTTTTCTTTGGGCAGCAGACAACACTAGCAGGCAACCCTGCTCGACCAAAGAACGAACGCATACTACTGGCCGCAGTTAAGGAAGAAGTGAGCGCACGGTTAAGGCAATCTCTACACAGTGCCGTGCTGATCAATTTGGGGAAGGAGTCACAACCACAACAAGTAAAACGCCCTTGGGATGCAGAGATAAAAATTGGCTTAAAGCCGGCTGAACCTCTCCCAGACAAGACAACAATTTTAGAAGTTTTTGACTCTCAAGAGATTGCAGGTAAACTGTTAATTTTAGGAGCGCCAGGGTCAGGCAAGACAACCACACAATTAGAACTGGCTCAAGAATTAGTCAAACGTGCAGAGGAACAGCCTGATTATCCTGTACCTGTTTTATTTAACTTGTCTTCTTGGAAAGATGACCGACAATCTATAACTGATTGGTTGGTGGCAGAATTAAAATCTAAATACGGTGTTTCAACTAAACTTGGACAAGAGTGGGTAGGTAATAAGCAATTACTACCTTTGGTTGATGGTTTAGATGAACTTGAACCACAACGTCAAGAACTTTGTGTCCATGCAATCAATCAATTTTTAGCAGGCGAGAATAGGCCGCTTTATTTAGTTGTTTGTAGCCGGATTGAGGAATATAGTAACTACGCTACTCAATTACAACTAAACGGTGCTATCTACTTACAGCCTTTAACTAACAAGCAAATTTGTGATTATCTAACTGCTATAAATTGTATAGAACTGTGGTCAACTATTAGTAATGACTTAGACTTACTAGAGCTAGTAAAAACTCCCTTACTACTCAGTATTACTGTTCTAGCATCTCAAGAAATATCTGTTGAAGAATGGCAGCATTTGACTTCTACAGCAGACCGTCTTCAGTATTTGCTAGATACTTATGTAGGACGAATGTTGATACGAAGTATTAAAAGTAGGGCATATCTGAAGAATAAAACTCCTAATGCTAGGGAAATGCGAATGTGTCTTGTTTGGTTAGCTCAACAGTTGCAAGGAGAATCTAAAAGTGAATTTTTAATTGAAGAAATGCAGCCTAATTGGTTAAATACTACTCAAAAATTTATTTATTTTTTAAGTATTGTCTTAATTATTTGGCTGCTAAGTTTAACCTTTATACTAGGAAGTATTGTATTTTATTTTATACTATTTTCATTTTATCAAAATAATATAACTAAGAGTGTTTCTCAATTTGAAGGAGAGTATCGTAGCCAATTCTTTATAGCTATTGCTCCATTCTTAGGTTTATTAATCTCAGTTTTGTACGGATTGTTTTTAGGGATAAATTGCGGAATTAGCAAAAGAATAAGAACTATAGAAATCATTAATTTCTCATATAACAAAGCCAAGTATAAACTGTTAAGTGACCTGTCAGTATTTATAATACTACTTTGGTTTATTATTATATTAATTGGTAATTTCATTGGTGGTTCTCTTGGTGGAACAGCCTTGGGAATCAGTTCTCTGTTGATTTTTGTATTGATGGCAGGATTAAATATTTCTGAAATAAGTACAAAGAAAATTCCGAATCAAGGAATTAGGAAATCAGCAATAAATGCTGCATTCTTTGGAATTTGTGGCGTATTAATTAGTCCACTAGTTGTTGGCTTTAGTGGTGGACACAGTGTCGGTTGGTCTATTGGATTGATTTTTTTACCAAGTCTTCCGTTAGTTTTTTGTTTTAGTGGTGGAGCTAAAAGTCTAATTCAACACTTCACCCTCCGCCTCATCCTCTACTTCAACGGCTACATCCCTTGGAACTACGCCCGTTTCCTCGACTACTGCACCGAGCGTATGCTACTCCAGCGTGTCGGCGGCCGCTACCGCTTCATCCACAAGCTACTGCAAGACCACTTCGCGCAAATGGAATTTAGGCGGGACTAATATCAATTCGCAATTCGCAATTCGCAATTGAATAATTTAGATATCGCAAGACTTCCTCAAACTGCATCTATAACCAAGTTTTGGAGAATTAGTGTAAGAGAGATTTCATCTCAGTTGACCAGAAACTAAAGGTGATAGTATTCATAATAACAACGCTTAAGTATGCCAAAACCGACCCATGCCGGACTCCCAGGAACCAAAGGAAGTGACCAATAACAATGCACCCAATTCTCAGTTTGGTGGAGGGTTGATTAATGCTGAGTCTGTGAAGGCAGAGCGTATAGGCGGCGACATATATAATATTCACTTTGGACAGCAGACGGTAGCATCAGATAATTCGTCCTCATCACTCCAGCGAAAAGAGCGATCGCAGCAAGAACGAGATTCCCTGGAGAAAGTTTATATGCAGCAAAGGCAGAAAGTTGACAGAATACAGAGCGCATGGGTAATTGAAACAGACCCATCCCGAAAATTTCAGTATGAACAACAGCTTCAAAAGGAAGAAAATATACTTAAAGAGCTTGGTGAAAAGCTGGATGCAATTGAACAACAATTACAGAACAATTTAATTAGCTTAGAAATAAGGGAACAGTTTTTACGAGGACTAGCACAAGATATTGATCAATATTTGAGTCGTGCAGTACCCTCGCTAAATACACCTATCATTCAACTTGAGAGTCAGCAAACGTCCAATCTTGTCGAATCAGGAACATTTCAAAAAAAACCGCTCATACTACCTATTGCATTTTTTGAGATGTTACCTGACAATGATCAAACATCGGATAAATCAACATGTACAGACTTTTATACATTATTTGAGCGATACAATGGACGGGTTTTACTGTTGGGGGAACCTGGTAGCGGAAAGACTATTACTTTAATGGTTTTTGCCAAAGAGTGTATCGCTAAAGCTCTTAAAGATGTAAATCAACCCTTACCTTTAATTGCACCAATCGCAACTTGGAATGCCAAAGCCTCAGCGTCACTTACAGACTGGTTAAGTCAATTAATGCCAGTGCTTAATAAAGATCAAATAGAGAAGGTTCTACATGAAGGCAAAGCACTGCTATTCCTTGATGGTTTAGATGAGCTTGGGAATATTACAAAGAATGAAGATACAGGAGAAGAAATTGATTTTCGTAGAGAATTTCTTAAAATAATTCCGTCAAATAATAAAATTTTAATAACTTGCCGTTCACAGGATTATCAAGCAATAAGCAGTAAAGCACGGTTAAATAGTGAAATTACATTACAACCACTTAATGATGAGCAGATAAGAACTTATCTTCGGAATTTTCCAGGGCTTTTTTCAGTCATCGAATCAGACAATGTGCTTAAAGAGCTAACACGAACTCCCATCATATTAAGTTTATTTACTTCAGCTTTTGAAGGACTAGATCATGAGACACATAAACTACTTAATCTTAATCAAGGTGAGGTCAGAGATAAAATTTTAGGTACATATATCAAGCGCCGCTTTGAAGTTGAGTCTCGAAAAATACGAAGTAAAATTCTATTTACGTTGGAGCAAATATATGATGTTCTCGGTTTAGTAGCTATGCAAGATGCTGGAGGAGGTGGCAACATGAATATTTTTCATTTTGTAGATTTTCTAAAGCATCTAGGTAATAATACATCTCAACTGCTAGAACTTGTCACATTATTGAATATTTTATATTGGGAAAAGGGCAGAGTAATAAGGTTTACTCATATGCTATTACGTGATCATTTTGCCTTTCGGTATGCACAAACATCATTAGCTCATCCATCTGGTGAAATACGTGACAGCGCAGCATGGGCACTGTGGCAGATTCCAGATGAGCGTGCAGTGACTACATTAATTCCAGTATTAAATGATCCTTATAAATATGCAAGAGGTAGTGCAGCAGCAGCACTTGGTCGAATTGGTAACGAGGATGCGGTGCTACCTCTAATTAAGCTTTTAGCTGATAAAGAACCCGTTGTTAGTATGTATGGAGATCGCATTTGTGACATTGCAGCAGTATCACTTGAAATGATTGGTTCACCCCAAGCGATAGCAGCAGTTGAGAGTTGGAAACATTCACTGTCATGTTAAAAAATTCGGGTTTTAAATATTTTTAAGACTTCTGTGGTTTTGATTACCATGTATAGCTTAAAGTTTGTTTCTGCTTCTGCGTCCTCTAGTCCAACATGAGGCATGACATCACCGCCGAGAACCCATCACCATGATTGCAGTGCAGCAGGTGGAGAACTTCATGAACTAAGTAGAACGATGTGAAAAAACAGAACTATGTAAATAAAGATAAACTAGGCTGAAACCTTCTTCCCTCCTGCCTCCTGCCTTCTCCCAACACGAAATATTCACAGCGACCTACTTACTAGGGATTTCAATGCTGACAAAGGCGCATTGGTTGGCTAGTGGTTGATGCACGTCATACCATCATGACAGCAGGTTCCCTAACTTTGCTTTTGTTGGGGTAGCTTGGTTGACATGTTTGAACCTGACTTTACAAAAACAAATATGCTTAAAAGCGTTGATATTACGAAATTGTTCGTGGTATATCTGTATCTAAAAAACAAACTTAGATGCTTTACCCAACTAGCCCTCAAGACAACTCCTTGCAAAATCTTCGTCAGCCCTCCTTCAAAACCCAGAACTTAATTCACAAAATCATCAATTCATCTGCACAGTTAAGGTTAAGTACAGAATATTAAGATAACAGGAATATTAAGGATTGAATCAATATGATGCAAGGGCAATGGACAAGAAAAGCGAAAAATGGCCTCAACATTATATTTATTCATGGTATAAATTCTAGCGAGGATTGTTGGAAACATGAAAATGGCTCTTACTGGCCTAATTTACTTAGAGATGAAAGTGAATTAGCTGATATTGGGATTTATGTATTTTCTTATCGAACTGGTATTAATACAGGTTTTTATAGCTTAAGCGATATTGTTGATTCTTTAAGAGAATACTTTTTGTTGGATGACTTAATTAGTAGCACAGGGGTTATATTTGTTTGTCATAGCATGGGGGGCATTGTAACAAGGCGGTTTCTCGTAAACCAACATTCAATACTAGTTGAAAAAGGTCTGAACAAGATTGGTCTGTTTTTAGTAGCATCACCATCTTTAGGTTCTGGCTATGCAAATATGCTAGAGCTTTTATCAAGTATTATGGGTCATACTCAAGCCAGCGCACTAAGATTTTCTCAAAGTAATGTGTGGCTCAATGATTTAGATAAGGATTTTATCAATTTAATAGCAAACAATAATTTACTAATAAAAGGCAAAGAATTAATTGAAGATTTACCGCTCTATGGTAAAAAATTCATAAAAAAACAAATTGTTGAACCTTTCTCTGGTGCAAAATATTTTCCAAATTCATTTAAGGTTCCCGGCTCAGATCATAGTACAATTGCAACTCCTACTAATAAAGATGCAGTACAACATCGCTTACTGGTTCAATTCATTAAAGATTTTCTCCAAGAGGAATTTCCGAGACTAAAGCCTAATGAAAGCTTGAAAGAACAGCCCCTAATAGAAGTAGGAACAACGCCACAATCAAAGTTACCATTCTTACACAGAGAAGTTTTCAAGCCACTTATAGAAAATCGTCTTGCATTATTTGGTGGTCGCATTACCGTACTCACCCAGATAACCGAGTTTCTAAAAAACTCACTAAGCGGCTACTTAGTTATCACAGCACCTGCTGGTTTTGGTAAAACCTCTTTGATGGCAAAGTTAATAAGCGAAGCTCCAGAAACATTTGCTTATCATTTTTTTGCTCCTTCTATCAGTGACCATAGCATTACAAAAGAAGGTTTTTTAAAAAATGTAATTCAGCAAATGGCACAATGGCACAATTACACTAATAGTATTCCAGAAAAGTTGCTTGATTTAGAAGCACTGTATCAAAAGTTTTTAGATGAGCCACTTAAGCATCCCCATGTACTGGTTATCGATGGGCTTGACGAAGTAACAGACTGGAACCTTACTTCTTATGTTTCCCGCCGCTTACCTGAAAACTTACATATTATTCTAACTGTACGGGATGTGGGACAAGATTGGATTGGTGATTATGATCTCCCCAAGGGACAAACTGAGCATTTGTCATTAAACGGATTATCAACTGAAGATGTAGGTGATGTTCTGCGTGCAGCAGGGAAGCAAGCAACTATCCTAGCTGATAACCATAAATTTATTGATGAAGTGATGACTGTTGCCTCTGATCAGGAAGAACCTAGCTTAGGGGCAGATCCGTTTTACGTGCGCTTGTTAGCAGAAAATACAGCAGATGGGGATCTAACTCTTGATAATATTGCAAATCAACCAAAAGGTTTGGAGAGATATCTGAATCGATGGTGGGATGAAATTAAAATATCAGCAGGTGAACAACGTACTAAAGATTTATTTGGCACACTTACTGTTGCTTTAGGTAAGATGGGTCGCAAAGATTTGGAAGCTATTAATAAAGACACTTTAATAGATGATTGGGCAGTTGATTTTTTCGATGATGTTGTTAAACAAGTGCGACGTTTTGTAATGGGCAACGAAGAGCAAGGTTATGCGATCGCTCACCCACGGCTACGTCAACATATGCGTACTAAAATCAAAACTGAGATTTATAACCGTAAAATTTTGGACTTTTGTACTTCCTGGCAAGAACATTATAGTTTGTATGCCTTACGTCACTATGCAGAACACTTAAGAAATGCCAAGCAGTGGAACGATCTGTATATACTAGCTCGGAATCAGACTTTCGCACATATTCAATCACAACGTTTACCAAATGAAGCTGACTTGCCTTTAAAGACTATACAGTTAGCTATATCTTCTGCTGCGGAAAATGATGATGCAGGTTTAGTGGCAGAGTTTATGATAAGACACGCGCATTGGATAGAGAATGTAAAAAAGCAAGATTCTCTACTTAAAGTTCTACGGGAAGAAGGTTTAGAACGAGTTTTAAAGCTTATAAAAATTTATGAAATAGAGCGTCAACTATTATGGTATCTGTTGCTAGTATGGAAACTAAAGCTTCAAAACCGACGAGAAGAAGCACAAAAAATACTTGAAGATTTAGAAAAAATAAACCTACCACGTTTTGAGAGGAGAGGAGATGCTGATTGGCAAGGCAAATTTGCAGCGTACTTTCTTGCCCAAATTTTTGAAATCAATAAGGATATTTGCCAAAATTTAGAGCAAAAACTATTAAATGATCATTTTCGCCGACATCTGTGTACATACCTCAAAAATCTTGATAATAATTTTTCTTTTACAATAGCTATTGATATTGCATTAAACCTAAATTTAGACATACATAAAATATCACATTTACTAAATATAGCACAAGCACAAGCCAAGATACATGATATAGAGGCAGCAGCAGTTACTTTTAATAAGGTAGTAGAAGTCTTCCATAATTCTTCTCCCACTGGAGATTGGCTTGATAAGATGTCTATGATAGAAAATGCTCGAAACGAACTAAATAATTTAGGAGTAAAAGTATTTTTCAATGTAGATGCTGAAATAGCAGATAAAATTAGTAATCCAGAACAACAAAAACAGACTTTAAAATATTTAAAAGATGAGATGCAGGCTGAAAATTATCCTTTTGAAGAAGCTAGTAACAAGTATAATCAACCTGATAGATTAATGCACCTTCAATATAGATTGAATGTCTCTAAAGATTTTAAGACCGAAGCTGAAAAGACAGAAATTTTATTTGAAATATCTTACTTATACATAGATAGTAAACAGTATGATATAGCACTAAGTTTCAGTAATAAAATTAATAATCTGCACAGACGGGCAGAGGTTCAAGGATTTATAGCTGAAGCACAAGCAGAAGAAGGTTACACATCAGCATCACTAGATACGTTTGCTAATGTCCTCCAAACAGTACAAAATCATGAGCAATATGAAACTGTATTCTTGCAAGCAATTGCACTAGCAGGTATTGTTGAAGCACAATTCAAAAGGACATCAAAGCAAGTAAGAACAGAAACTGCTAATACTGCTTATCTGATTGCTCAAAAGATTAACCAGCAAACTCAAAAAGCAATTGCTTTAGCATTAGTTGCAGAAGCATTAGCAAAAACCGGAAAAAGAGATGAGACAACAGATATTTTTAATAAGGCTACTGAAATCGCACATAAAATTGAAATACAAGGAGAACGTGTTAACGTTTTCAAAACGATAGCGATATCTCAAGCAAAAATAGAAGATTTTGTTGCTGCCTATAAGACTGCTCAAAATATAGAATTTCCTTGGACTAGAGCCGAAGTTATAGAAAGAATAGTCAAATTACAGGCAGAATCCGGGCAGAAAACAGAAGCAGAAATAAATCTTTATAATCAACCAAAAAATATATTGTCTCATTTTGAAGCTGGACATTATATAAATGGCAAAAGGATAAATATTATATGTAGAGAGGCTATATTAAAATCATTTGAAAACAGTGAACTTGCACAATCAATCTTCACTGAAGTTTTGAATTTTGCCAGAGAAAGTGGAAATCAGCGAGACGTAAATTTATCTACAATAGTAGCAGCTATTGCAGAAGCAGGTGATATTGTATCTGCCCTAAAGATTGCAGATGAAATTGAGGATGGGTGGGAGCAAGTGAGGGCTTTTTCAGCAATTGCTTGGGAGAAATTTGATAAAAAAACTACAGACTATAAAGAATTTGAAGCAATTCTTTCTGCTACCCTTGAAGCTAAGAAAAAAATTAAGTCCGAAGAAGAATTAAGAAAAGCACTTCAAGTAATTGCTATGATCCAAGTATTAGGAGGATTAGGTGAACAAGCCGTAAAAACAGCAGAAACAATTGTCACTGAGCGTAACTGGTATCTTCCAAGAATTGCATCATTGTTCGTTATAACTAAAGATTGTAATAGCTTCAAACCTTTACTAATACCTTGTGCGTATTACTTAGATGCAGCCTACCATATATGTGAGGTTTTAGCACATTTTTATCCTGAACAGGCAGAAGAATTAGCAAAGGTAGTGAGTAGTTTAGACTTAAAGGCTTGAATTTTTTATAGCCTTAATAACCCTATTCTGTTATGTTTGGAAAACAAAAATCGTAGGAGAAAACTGAAAGCTTGATCTAATCAAAGTTTGAGCTTTCCTTTTCTAATAGAAAATAAATTACTAACCAAAAAACTGAAAAATAAAGCTACTCTCTTATCGGAAACCGCCGCATCATCTCGCTCAACGCCACAGCCTCCCCATCCGGTGTATACACGACCTCACCCAACATCGCAATCACAATCCGCTTCTGCCTCGCCCACTCAAACCAAGCGATCGCAACCGACTTAGCCTGCTGTGCTTCCGGCTTCCGACCCTCCCTGCAAGCAGCTACAAACACAGCCTCCGGTGACTTGATACCCTTCCAAGTCCGCACAGCCTCCTTGAGATAAGCGATCGCACCCGGTACATTCTCCCAGTACCGCCTAACAGTGCGCTGAATCTCTCCGTTTAACCGAAACTGTGGTGTACAAGGAATTTCCCTCAACTGCTGCAAAACATCCTGAACCTCCTGCTGACTAGGCTGTACTGACTTTTCTTGTGGCTGGGTGTAATCATCATCACCAGAGTCTTCGTTATGAAAACCTGACACGGCGGCGGAAGAATGGCCATCATGAGTATCTATCTCGCTAGTCGAGTTAACCTGTTCTATCTCTTCAACAAAGCGAGGGATTTGGGGTAACTCTGGTTCTGGGGCTTGGTAAATCACTTCCTGGTCGCATTTCAAAATCTCCGGTTTCACTTCCTCACTTTTTTCAAGCTCAACAGCACTGTGTTGTTGTGAAGCGAAGTCTTTAAGAGGGAAGTCTTTGTTATGATCTGCTGGGAGTGAGCAGATCGATAGTTCCAAATTGCTCACATCGATTTGCTGATTTTGACAAATGCGATGCCACAAGGCTTGTACGTTCTCGACGTTAACCGTGAACCAGTTGGCTTGATACCAAGTTTTCTCACTGTGACGACAGACATCAATCAACTTAAAATTATCCCTTAAGTTAGCGATCGCTCGTCTAATTGCAGAAGGCTTGAGAAACGGTAGAGTTTCGCCCCAGTCTTTGAGTGTCTTCCAAAACCACCGCCGCCCATCACGCTTGATGTGCTTAGATATTTGGCAAAAGTAATGGATCTGCTGGAGTATTACTGCTTCTTCTAAACCAATCTCTGCGGCCAGTAACGGCGGAACCAACAGAGGGGATTCTGGTGTGATTAATTTACTAGTCATATATTTTACTCAATATTTAAAATGGCATATTTTCTTGGTCTTCTTCTGGAGCTTGTGACCAAAATTCTCTGAGTGCCTGGAGTTTTGCGGCTTGCAACCGTTGTTTTTCTTCAGGCGATACTTCACTGACTAATTGCGCTACTTCATCCGTCTGGTTTTGCTTCATCTGCTCGGTACTAATGGCGGGGAGTGCCTTGGGTTTCTCCTGTCCTTGCGCTGAGGGACGGAAACCACGACGACGGAACAGAAAGCGGAAATGGCGTTTGTCTTGTGGGGGTAACTGGTTCCATACTTCGGCATCCCAACCAGGGGGCATGAAGTCAGCTGACGGGGGCAGCAGGGTTTGGACTTGGGTTTGTAACTGGGCGAAATTTTGTTGTAAATCCTGAATTTGTTGTTGTAACTGAGGAATTAGCTTGACTGATTCTTTTGCAATGGTTTCGCATTGCAGAAAGTATTTGCGGATCTGTCTACCTTGTTCACTCTTAGACAGCATCCCCATTTCTTTAAAACATTCAATTGTCAAATAAATCTTTTCTACTGGTCTACCTGCTTTTGAATTTTCCACATTAATGTGGAAAATATCATGTGGTAAGGCTTCGGACGATTCATCAGGAAGTTGTACGAAATAATCGAAGTTTTGTTCAAAGTATCCCGTCAGCATTCGCTTGGCACTATCCTTTCGGCTATACCCCAGCACTGACCAAGCCCAATCACAATCTATAATCTGGTTGCTGTTGTGCAACTTCTCGGCAAGTTCAAGCGTAAATTCTGATGTCATAAAATTCTTATTGGTGAAAGTGGATATTTGACGCATGAAAATATCGGCAGCAGTTGAGCCATGCCGCATTCGGTTGTTTGGGTTATCTAGTAACTGCTAGTCCTACAATTGCCGTAATTCGTCTTTGAAATATCGGTCTGTCTTCTTGCCTCTATCTCGCCAATGCTCCCAGGCGACCCAAACCTCGTCACCCAAATCTTCTATAACTTCTCCGGTTGCTATGTATAAGGCGCAATACGGGTCTTTGTAGGCAACGATAGAACCGACTTCTATAGTTTTGGGTAGTGTGGACTTCTCCAGTGCAGTAATTAACTCTGTCTCTTGTGGGGTTAACTCTCCCAGGTAATCTTGTTTGATAACCTCATACTCTTGCGCCACACTCAAATAGTCAGTCCATGTACACCCAGGCTTGGACAGCACAGCCCGAATATCACTCACGGCTTGAGGTAGCAGTTGTAATTGTTCTGCCCGATATGCGATCGCGCTTGGTGTTGGCTCACTGCCCAAAAGCAAAGCCGCCGCTTGTAGAGCTTGGGTGTTGTTCATTGCTGTAGCCAGATTACCCAATGCTATACCCATGAGGCGTAAACACTCCTGAGCATTTTCCTTTGGTGGTTCTTCTGCAAGCGATCGCAAGTCGATTGTTTTATCCAGCGATCGCAATACTTCCTTGTTTAAAACTTTGGTTGCCTGCTTGGTCAGAGTATTTCCCCATTCTTGAGTAGGTCGTTGTTGTACAGCATTCTCTAGCTCTTGA
This sequence comes from Anabaena sp. CCY 9910, assembly GCF_963920875.1. Taxonomy (NCBI): domain Bacteria; kingdom Bacillati; phylum Cyanobacteriota; class Cyanophyceae; order Nostocales; family Nostocaceae; genus Anabaena; species Anabaena sp. CCY 9910. The sequence continues at coordinate 34,531 of NZ_CAWUDJ010000044.1, forward strand.
ATACGCTGTTTTAACTGCTGGTTCTCAGATTCCAACTGCCTGAGCGCTTCTATCTCGTCTAGCTGTTGCTGTAACTGGATGTTCTGCTCTTTCTGCTGTTGAAATAACTGTTGTAGTGAGGTTATTTGTTCTTGTACCCGTTCTTCGGCTCTAGCATTGGCTTCGGAGACTAACCCAATCCTTAACTCCTGCTCTAGCCGTTCCAATTCCTGCTGGTGCTGTTGTTTAATTGCGGCGATGGCTTCGGTGTATTTTGGGGGATATTGACGCTCCGAAGCAATTGACTCTATTTCGTCATTACTTAAGTTAGTCAAATCAGCATTATTTACTAACAGTTTCTCGCCATCAGCAAAAGTTACAATTTGCTGGGTTAGGTTCGGTGCGTCTGCTTCGATGGTTCCCTTATCGCCACATCTGGGGTGTGATGGTGAAGTAACTTTGACAAAGTTCGTTTTGGGAACCACTGGTTCCTGTGATGGTGCTTTTTGGCGTGGCAGACGAGGAACCACTTTTTGAGCCGCCGCCGCAAAGTCCGATTCACTTGGGGAGGGGTTTTCTTGTACTGCGATCGCTACAGCTTGTTTTAGTTTCTCTGGTTCCCCCACAAGTCGCAGTAACGGACGGGCTTGACGCTCATTCTTGATGTGCTGTCCCAGTTCTCCAACTGTGTCGATAACTCTCTTCGCCCCCAACAGTTGGTTGATTCGTCGTAAGCCACCCCAGGCGGATAGTTCACACTGGCAGTATTCTCGAAAAGTGGTGTACCCTGCTTCAAAGTAAAGTTCTTCATCCCGCATTTGCAGAACTTCATTCACAGCTTGCCACTCGAAGCGGTCAATAGAGGTAAAAGTTTCTTTGATGCTGGAGTTGAGAAGGCTGTAATTAGGGTTTGATGTTTCTTCACGTTCTAGTGTCAGCATATTTTTTGCCCACTATTGGTAAATGCTGAAAACGGTTCCAGGCGCAATTTGCCAAAGTGAACACCTATGCTGATCTGGTGGGTTACACCCTAAATGTGTCAGCATTATAATTAGCTCACTTTGTGGTTAACGGATTGAGCAGGCGATCGCACTTGCTGGCCGGCGGGCGATCGCTTTATGCTGCTATATCCTCTGTTTGAGATTTTTCAACCTTAGATTTTAAATATTCTCTGACAGGAATAGGTTTAGGTTTGTTTGGCTTATCTCCTGTGTTTGTGCTGAGAGTATCATCATCTGGAATAAAGACTATTAAATCTCCTGGCTGGCATTCAAGCGCAATGCAAAGGCCATTAAGTCTTTCCGCAGTTAATCGAGGCATTTCATCGGTTCGCCTCAATCGATGAACGGAATTTTCGTCAATTCCTAAAGCTGCGGCTAAATCTTTATTCCTGATTCGCTTCTTTGCCATTATTTCGTTTAACCTCCAAGCAATCATTCGCTTGCCCATATAACACCTCCATTAGTTTAATCTCCACGTTGCATAGATAAATCGGCTTTTGAAATCTAGTTACTATACAATACCACATATGTATAAAACTACGTTTATTTGAAAATAAACTACTTCTCAAGTAGTAAAAACTATTTTAAATGCTTGACTTTATCCTACGGCTGACGTAGGATAATAATTACGACAGAGGATAAGCGTGCAATGCCTCTGTCGCCAACAAAGACCGCACTCATGACAGAACCTTGAAAACTAAGTGCCATTAAGACATTAGACCAGCCAGAAGTAATCTACAGTAAACTTCTGCATCAACGTGTCTGTGTCTTGATAATAATCAAGTGCCACTGGTTTTGAGTTTCAATAAATGGCTACGCCAAAGCTTTGTGAGTGCGTTGTGGCTTCCCCACAACGTTTAAAAAACAAAGGCGACCGCTTGCCCTGAGAAAGTTTGCGATCGCCTTCTACCCTTTAGTAAGGATCTTCATTATGGCTTATACCGCACATAGACTGCAACCCGTCAGCGAACAAACCCTAGCTCAAGCTGAACTACAGCAGCACATCAACCAGCAAGCCCAAGCTGTAGCACCGGAACTGTTGACATCAAGCGAAATCGACTTCTACGAGCATGAATTGTACATAGGTGAAAGACTGGTTGCTCGGATTGTTTACGATGAGGCAGATTTTGTCACCCAACGCTGGGTTGTGATGGTGAACAATGCCGAAGTATTCCGCCGCAGTTGGTGGCAAAAGTGCTTTGATGATACCCAATGGCATTACTCACGCGGAACACTCCCAGTACAAGAACCAGAAGCACCCGCCGCTACAACGAGCAATGAAATCATGGCGCAGATTTTCGATGCTTGTGAGCAACACGGGTTAGAACTGCTCGATGATGGGATTTATACCCGTGATGGCGAAAAGTTAGGCGAAGTCGGCTTTACTAATGGCAACTGGTGGGTCATCCGCACTTCTTCAGTTGGGCAGCAGAAGGCGGGGTGTGAGTCGGCGATCGCTCTTGTGCGCTCACTGTTGCAAGTTGAGGTTGTCGATTGGGACGAACTTTTAGATAAACCATTCGACCAACTCAGTGCAGAAGAATGGTTGCTGATGATGGAATCTGAGCCAGTACAGGAATTAGTTGCGGCTTAAAGGAAATAAGTGGGCAGTATTGCAGTATTGCCCACTAAGTTAAATGAAGCTGAACCGGATTCAATATAACCCTTCGTTTTGGAATCGTCTTTAGCAGATTTTTCTCAAAAGTTTACCAATCGCTTCACCCATCGATTCATCATGCAACCTACGATATTACTCCCCAAACACTGGGATTATCCTCGCTTTATCTTTGGTCAACGAACACAGCAGGGAGTCATTCTCGGACTCGAATATTATCCTGCTGATACTCAGTTGGCTTATCAATACAGTCACGGATGGCGTTACGCTTTGATGCCGAATAAGCAGTCTGAAGACATATTCCACTACCAAGAATCGCAACTTAAGCCATTTTCAACTCAAGAATTACTTGCACAGATTACAGCAGAACTCGAACAACACCAACAGCAAATCATGATTCTGCAACAGCAATTAGCAGCAGTTACAGGAGGCAACAATGGCTAGACCAAAAAAGCGTGGTAACGATTTGACTGCTGCAAATTTGTTGCATTCACTCCGTTGTCGTGGAGGTTCTGCACCCTTGCATTCGCTCGGCTTTTCAACAGGGATTATTCAGTCTTTGTTAGATAAGAATTTGGTGCAAGTTCAGAATACTGGTTGCGGTTTTCTATTGAAACTTACCGAAGAAAAATAATCAACGCAGAAAGGAAGTTTTCATGAAAGTTAAGTTACTTGATTTAATCGGTGTTACTCAATATCTGCTATCCCAAATTGAGAAACATCCTGATTTTCTCAAACTGGAATACTACCCTGATTTAACAATTGGTGATGCTCAAACTGCACTGTCTTGTATCAAAGATGAGCTAGAGAACCAGCAACAGTTATCTGCTGCATCAAAGGAAACGAATTAGGAAAAAGCGTAGACGCAAAGCGGCTTGTCGCAGACATCGCCTGAATGAGTGCTATTTTCCACGCGATTGCCAATCTATATAAGTAGCATCTTCCGCAAGATTTTTATTATTGCACGCTGCAAAAAGCTTTGAGGTTAAGAATGAATAACGAAATTAAGTTAGGGTTTTGTAACCCTCCCGAACCAATTTACTTATACGTAAAAAATGGGGAATTAAACGGTGAATCTTATCTGTGGTATTTCCACGACATTGATAGAGATAAAACAACACCTGTGCATCAAAAGGGTTTAACAGGTTACTTATCAGAACTGAGAATCACTGCAAAAGAATTTAAGGGCAAGGGCAATATGAAGTTAGATATTGTTATTGCCGCAGACGAAGTTTACATCATCCGCACTGGCATTGAAACCAACTTTGCCAAAACATTTTTACTCTCAGCATCTCAAGTTTATGACTTCTCGAAACCTCTAATTATTGCTGCTACAGCCGGAGATGAGAACGTTGTATTTTGCCGATTATATGATGCGGCTACCAAAGTTAGAATACGTCGTGAATGGAACCCTAATGCTGATTGGGCATCACTCATTGCTGAGATTCAATCACGGCTAGGGGGTATGTCTTCATCTGTTGGATTAGCACCAGAACAGCCGCCGCATCCTCAAGATTTGCGGGTGAAGTATATTCGCACTTTACTTAATTACCCGCTTGATTTGGTGAAGGAGTATTTGCAATTTCAAGATGCAACTACCCCAAGTCAATTACCTGTTAGTAAGGTGGATGCTCTCGTCAAAAATATGTGCCTTGCTTGGGCTGCTAACTATATTGAACATCCTAATCAAGCTGAAACTTCATATCAACAGCAAGTGGTTGATTTGGTTGCTAATGGGGATGATGAATTAACAGCAATTAATCAATGGATGCAGCAGATACAAGCGGCTAATACTGGATCTGCCTGAAATAGTAAGAGGGGAGAGTTAAGAATATTCCCCTCTTAACTCTTTTCCATACTTTTTAATTTTTATCCACTTCAATAATCAATATTTCCCATGAGATTCATCGTTACTGTAGTCGAGGAAATTACGAGTGAAGCTCACATTGATATCCCTGATGGGTTAACCCAAGAAGTAATAAAGCAGGAAATAGTCGCTAGATACAACACTGGTCAAATGCAGACTGACTTCAATATTGCTCAAGTCGATTTTGTATCCATCAACGCACGAATTTTAACAACTGAATCAAAAGAATCTGAAGCAAGTTTATGACTAAGAATTTTACTAATTCAGAAAACTGCAACTGTCACCAAATCGCCAGTATTCTTTCGCTGAATTTGTCTACTGTCCGGTTATGGATTAACCGAGGCTGGCTTAAGGCAAACAAGCGTTGTCCAAAGTATTACGAGATTAGCATTTCTCATCTCAAACAGTTTTTAGAAAATCCACCACATCAAATCAGAAAACGGATTGCATCTCTTGATTCCCAAACCATTAATTATTTGTTGAGTAAAAAAGTATGACAGAACAAATCACAGATTTAGAAAGATGCTGGTTTTTATCCCCACCGTGGGGTCATCAAATACCACCTGTAGAAGTCAACTTATTTGAAAAGGTCTATCTAAAGACCAACAGAACATTCGGCTACTGCTGTGGAGTGCAGTGGTATGGCGATTGCTGGAACTACATTATCGAGATCAAAAATGATTTCAACTATGCAACTAAACATCAAATTATTGCCACTGGTAATATACAACCCAGGATTTTGAAAAAACCTTCTTTCATGTTGGGAGAGCGTGTACTGTTGCAATTTAGCGATCGCGGCACAAAACAACGGTTAATTCTGGGGATTGAGTTAATTGAAAAGTCCTGGTTTTATCTGGTGGAGTTGGCATCACCTACTTTTGAACAACCACTCATTACAACTAATCGCTTTTCATTGGTACGAGAAGAAGACTTGGTACGGGTGAAGGTCTGAATTTCTCCACCAGCCTCAACAACTTTTCAATCGTTAGCACAATCACACAACTAAATTTATGTCACAAATTGAAATTGTACAAATCATTGAACAGATAAAACAAGAGATTGAAGTTGACGCAGATGGTCGGGGTAAAGCCAGTATGAAAGCTACTGCACGATTAGCTGGAGTTAGTGACAAGGCTATCGGTAAAGCATTAGAAAGCGCGAACCTAGAACCATCTAAATTAGCTCTAATGCTTATGGAGCAAGGATTCGATGCGGCGAACCTAAATTCTTGGCGTACTAATGGTATTCCAGATATAGCGATCGCTATTGTCCTCGATTATTACGGTTATGAAGCCGGGCGTTACTGCACTGTTCAAGCAAAGTTAATTTGCCGAGCATTCAAAACCATCGGTGTTCGCGCCTGGATGCAGGATATCACTGGCTGGACAAAAACACCCACTCAACAGCCAGAGCAACCGCCTGTCCCTGCTCTCCCTCCTGTAGAGCAACGATTGCATACTCTGGTTGAGGCCATGAAGACTTTGGCTGACCTCACTGGGGGAAAACTCAACCCATACATCGAGCAGCATTTCAAAGACTTCGCCGCTAACCTCTTAGCTGAACATAACAGACAAGCACTCTGTGGTACTCCAGAAAAATGGCTCGGCGTTGTAAACTTTGCCGAAATCGAGCTTGGCAAGAAAGTACCTCTGTCTGGCTCCCATTATCGGGGGCATTTAGGTACATGGATTCGCACATTTTACCCACAACTCGGCGACCGCCAGGAATATCGTTTGGTCAACGGAGTTCAGCAATCCGTATATATCTACGCTTGCCATGATCCAGTTGTTTTTGAAGGGCTGAAGGCGGCAGTTGAGGAGTTCTTTGCTCACCCGAACCCAACTGCTGCACTACGGCAGGCTGGCGCTTTCTCTAACAAAAAGCGAATGAAACTTGTTAATTGACACTCTCGCCGCTAACCGCAAAGCAGTGTAGCGGGAGATTCTTGCTTCTCAGAAACACGCTTTTTGGCACAAGTACCAACGAGTCTTACTGTTTCTCCGCAAGCTTGAATTTCTGCGTGTCCCGCAGTATTTGTTTCTAGTATTCTTATCCCTTCTGTCCTCAAGTTCCGTGAAGCATTTTCATCTCTGTCGTGGGTTGTTTGGCAACTTGGACAAATCCACTCACGGATACTTAAATTCAGCAAATTATTCTTATGACCGCAGCATGAACAAAGTTTTGAACTGGGAAAGAATCTGTCAACTTGAACAAATTTACCTCCTTCTCTTTCCAGTTTGTAGCTGATGAAATTAAGCAGCATACCAAAACCAGCATCATGTATTGACTTAGCTAATTTGGTACGTGCTAGACCTTTAACGCAAAGGTTCTCAGCTACTATGATTTGGTTATCATCAACTAACTTTCGTGAGAGTTTATGGAGAAAATCTTGTCTAGTGTTTGATATTTTTTCGTGAACTTTCGCAACTACTTTAATTGCTTTTCGTCTGTTGTTAGACCCCTTGACCTTACGAGATAAAGCTTTTTGTCTAATTCGCAGTCGTTTTGCATATTTTCTGGTGGGTTTGATTGGGTCAACCTTGTAACAAGTTTCACCATCAAACACAGTTATTAAACTGGTTAGTCCTAAATCAATTCCTGATATTTTGCCTTGCTTGTTGTTTGTTAAATCTTTGGCTTCAAATAAGAGTGCAGCAAAATATTTACCTGTACTTGTCTTGGAAACAGTTACAGATTTGATTTTGCTATTAATTTTTTTTGAAAGACTGACTTTAACAATCCCAAGCTTAGGTAGTTTTAAACCACTATCTTTAATCGAACAACTCTCAGGGAATCGGATGGACTGTTTAGAATGCTTGCTTTTGAATTTTGGAAATCCAGCACGTTTAGAGAAAAAGTTTTTAAACGCAGATTCCAAATTCTTGAGTGACTGTTGTAGAACGGCAGCAGTTGGTTCTTGCAACCATTCATAATCAGACAGTTTCTTCAACTGGGTAAGGTCTTTAGCCATCTGGCAGTAAGTCATACCTTTACCAGTTTCTTCATATTGAGTATTGGTTTTATTGAGGTAGAAATTCCAAACAAAGCGAGAACAACCAAAGCTTTTAGCTAAGGATATTTCTTGCTCTTTGTTTGGATAAATTCTGACCTTCAGTACGTCTAACATCAATATATTTTTGAGAAACTTATGAGGCAGTGTGGTCTTGGGGGTTTCCCCCATGAACAACTGCCGGTGGTAATATACTGCTTACCGCTAACTCTTGTCAATATATGTACCATCATGGTTTTAGGTCTGTTTACAGACTTAACGCTCATATCGTTTTAGTTGTGAAGTACCGCAGAAAAGCTATTAATGCAGAAATCCTAAACAGGTTGAAAGAAATAATCACAGATACCCTTAAAAAATGGGATTGTGAACTGTTAGAGTTTAACGGTGAACCAGATCATGTTCACATATTAATTGACTACAAACCAGATAAACCGCTATCAACATTGATTGGAAATATCAAAACAGTGAGTAGCAGGTTAATACGTAAAGAGTTCCCCTCGTTGGCTAAAAAATACTTCTACAACAAGCCTTACTTTTGGACTGGTGCGTATTTTGTGCGGAGCCGGAGACGCTCCGCCTCCGGGCTAGTTGTGGTGGTGTCACAGTTGAGCAATTAAAGAATTACCTTGAGAACCAAGAACAACCAAAATAATGATTCGCTGCGCTCAATTCTATACTGGTCGCAATTCATCATCCCGTTAAGCTTCGCTGTAACGGGAGTCCTCTTGCTCCATTAAGATAGAGCGGATAGAGGTAATTCATGCTTCCGATTTCGTCTGACTAGCTTTTTTAGAGACAGCGATTGCACCAACTCCAAATAATAGACCTAGTAGGGAACTGGGTTCTGGTACTGATGTAGATGAAGAACTCAGGGTAATATTGGCAGCAGAATCTTGATAGATGTATGTTCCTGCCCGTCCCACTTCACCCGTCAAGCTAATTTCAGAGCTTGAAGTTCTTTCTAAGGTATATCTAGGAGCATCAAAAGCAATGCCAAAATCAACCACTAAATTCCAATTCGACCTCGAATCAAGCTCAAAATCAACATCTGGGGTTAAATTACCGCCATTAGTAGATCCTCTCTTCAAATTCAGGTCTAGATTGTTAACGTTAAGCTCCCAATCGCTCAAAGTCCCGTCCTTTGAGTAAACCACGAATCCCGAATATTTACTCTCTTTTGGCAAAGAGTTCGTAAGGAATGGGCTAGTAGCATCAACTAAGGTAAAATTACCTGAAAATTCTTGTCTAGTTAGAATCGCTCCCAGCACGGGAGTAGCATGAAATACGCTTGCAACTACCAAACCAATCATGGCAACGCTAACTTTGGGGAGTCTAACTTGATTCATGGATTGGGTATACTATCTAAAATTGTTGAAGGTATGCTATCACACCCGTCAATGACCCGCCGCTAAATCTTTTTAGATTCTAGCGGCGGGAGGATGTCAAAGATTGATCGTCAGGATTTTTTTCTTGCTTTTTTTGTCGCTCAAAACGACTGTATTGTAGGGTAATGTATCCGTTCCCAGAGGAATTGGCAGCCTAAAACTGGGGCTTTTATGATCGAGTTCGCCTAAATCAATGCTTTTTCTTATATCACCATCTGTTGCAAGATTTGCGGTAAGTTCGCCTTTATAATCTTCAATTAAAAAGTCTCTAAAGAAAACAACTTCCCCAGCATCAGGATCTATACCAAGGATGACCGTACCGCTAAAAGTTGCGCCTTTTCGTTCTTCATCAACCGTTGCCATTGTGATTTCCGAAGGGTCTTGACCGGACATCTCTGCCATAAACTTTTTTCTCTTGCGAATTCTCAACAATTGAAAATGATTTTACAAGAGCGCTATGGGCGATCACAAAACTCTTAGGACGTATTTCTGCATCAGTCTTACAAATGTATAACCAAGTTACTTCTGGTTATACGCATAAGCGTCACCGCTTGGGTTTGGGGCTAGATCGCACTGGGTGAGCCTTTTCCCAAATTTAGGTGAACCGTTTTGGAATGGGTATTTGCGGCAGTGGCAAGTGTGATTGAACTTTGGGGACGGGTTGTAGGTCTGTGGGGTGCGATTGGCTGGCTGTAATTTATTTCACTTTGTTATCCGGCTTGCTGATTTAGCCAAGCTTCTAAATCTGCGACAACGGAAAAATCTAATAACGCCTCTCCTAAAAAAGACAACTGCTCAATAGATAGTCCTCGAATTCGTTGAATCAACGACGCATCAATTTCCCCAAAACGACGATTTAGTTGACGTATAATTAAATCCTGTTGTCCTTCTTCTTTAGCTCTTTCACGGTCTTGCTGATAAAGTGGTTCTAATCGCATAATTAACTCCCTATCATCCGATTCTAAATTTTGATTGATCCTTAAATTTTCACGCAGGTTGTAAACTAATTCTAGCGTCGCTTCCTTATATGGGTGATTCAATGGTAAGTTTGATAACTCCACAATCGCCTGTGACTGCACACTTCCCCTGCCGAGAATTCTCAACCACAACGTTTCTGGTGTTTGCGGTAGTTGATGTATGGCTACAATTGCTGTCCGTAAAGCATCACCTAAAAAGTATACTCCTGGCAACCAACCCTCTTTCTGATTAACGTTAAAGCTCGATAGTATTGTTGGGGATGCAGTTGGAGTCAAAACCCATAGTTTAGGAATATTTGATTCCTGGAGTTTGGTTTTATTCGCTTTAGCATCTCTCCGCAATGCAGCTTTTACTTCTAATAATTTTTGAATACAATCGCAAATTTCATCACTAGAAGCTGCATTGCGAAATGGTTCTAATATTGCCGGAAATTCGGCAAATTTTCCCAGTAGCCCTAGCACTTCTAAATTAGAGTTTTGCTGTGCTAAAGGAGTAAATAGCACATCAATTTCTTTGATCTCTCCTGATATTTTTTCCGATGATTTTACTTCCCCGTATGATTTTAACAGTTCTTCCAGATAATCTTTAGCAAATTCGTCATGTACAAACCGAGTCATTCAATTTAGTTTACTTAGAGGATGCTTGAACTGATTAATAATATTTTATGCTTCATTGGTGATTGAACGGGTGGGATCTGGAGTGAAATCAGGCAAAAAGTCGTTCAGTACCCTCAGAAGTGACGAGCGTTGGGGCGTGATGATGGCGATTGATGAGCAAGAGCCGCAGATGCTTGAGCAGTTGGTGGCACAGGCTCCCGGTTGGGTCGAGTGGATGGGGTGAGTTTTGGGTTAGCTTAAAGCTCTTCATCCAATTCACTAAGTATATTTGCTAAATCCCTTGCTCCATGAAATACCCGAAGAATTTCAATCGTAGTATTTTGAATACGATAAAAAACTAAAATTCCGGGAAGATATAATCCAGCCGCTACCCCAAGACTTGGAACTGGTACTAACAGTAACAGAGCTAGTATCGCTTTTCTATTTGAGATGGCTTTGAACATACAAAAACTTGGGAATATTTACCCGTTTTAGCTGTCATTAGCGGCTAATTACTATATGTAATATACTACAAAATATAGAGGCGATCGCCTTTTTAACTAATTAATTCACCACAGACACTTCTGACAATTTGTAGAAACTCTCGTAAAACAGGTGTCATATCCTCTTGTCGCCACACTACAGCCGTTTCTACTAATGGTGTTTTTTCATCTAAAGTGCGATAAACTACACCAGCCCTTTGAAGATTTTGCAAAGAAGATGGTACGATCGCAATCCCCATTCCCCCTGACACTAGCCCAATAATTGTCTGCATTTGGATTGCTTCTATCGTCACTTTTGGGCTGAAATTTCCTTGCTGACAAAGACTCAGGATTTGATCGTAAAGTCCAGGGCCCAAATAGCGGGGGAACATAATAAAATTTTCGTCTTTTAGCTCGCGCACTGAAATATTTTCTTGTCTAGCTAAGAAATGAGTTACGAGCATTGCTACAATTAGTCCTTCTTGATGAATACATTCTTGATTGAAAGTGTTGTCTTCTAAAGGTGGATGGGCAAAACCTACATGGATGCGGCGATCAAATAGCGCTTGTTCTTGCTGAGTTGTCGTTAATTCCTGCAACACTAACTCCACCTCTAGAAACTGCTCTCGAAATTGCCGCAAAATCACAGGCAGCAAATCGTAAGTTACCAAGCTGGTGAAACCTACTCGTAGTTGTCCCTTCTCACCCCTACCTGTCCGTTGAGTCAGATCAATTGCCTTGGACAGTTGAGCGAACAATTGATAAGCTTCTTGCAAAAATACTTGTCCCGCTTCCGTTAGCTGTACCTGTCGTTTAGTTTTGCGTTGAAAAAGTTCTACTCCTAGTTCTGTTTCTAGCTGCTGAATTTGCTGGCTTAAGGGTGGTTGAGCGATGTGAAGTCGCTCTGCGGCTTTACTAAAGTGTAGTTCCTCGGCTACAGCAATGAAGTAACGCAGGTGTCGTAGTTCCATAGTTTTGATATTTTATAAGTCTCAAATATTCATAAATATATATTGGACATATCAAAAATTGCTACCTATCATACTCATACAGGCAAGTCAGAGGATGATGTAACTATGTCGGAGAATTTGAGAAGCCAAATTGTGACGCAAGGGGTGCAGCGATCACCTAATCGAGCTATGCTGCGTGCAGTTGGTTTTAAAGATGAAGATTTCAATAAAGCCATTGTGGGTATTGCTAATGGTTACAGCACTATCACGCCCTGCAATATGGGAATAAATCAACTAGCGCTCAGAGCAGAGGCTGGGATTAAAACCGCCGGAGCGATGCCGCAAATGTTTGGCACAATTACCATCAGCGATGGGATTTCGATGGGAACTGAAGGGATGAAATATTCCCTAGTGTCGCGGGAAGTCATTGCTGATTCCATTGAAACCGCCTGTACTGGACAAAGTATGGATGGTGTACTAGCCATTGGCGGTTGTGATAAAAATATGCCAGGAGCAATGCTAGCGATCGCGCGGATGAATATCCCTGCAATATTCGTTTACGGTGGCACAATTAAACCTGGTCACTATAACGGACGCGATTTAACTGTTGTCAGTTCTTTTGAAGCTGTTGGTCAATACAGTGCTGGAAAAATTGACGACAAGGAATTATTAGAAGTCGAAAGTCATGCTTGTTCTGGTGCGGGTTCCTGCGGGGGAATGTTCACGGCTAACACTATGTCTTCAGCATTTGAAGCACTGGGGATGAGTTTACCCTATTCTTCGACAATGGCAGCCGAAGATGCCGAAAAAGCCGATAGCACGGAAAAATCAGCATTTGTATTAGTCGAAGCCATTCGTAAACAAATCTTACCCAGCCAAATTATCACCTGCAAATCTATAGAGAATGCCATCTCTGTGATTATGGCGGTGGGTGGTTCGACCAATGCAGTGTTGCATTTTTTAGCGATCGCCCACGCTGCTAATGTAGAGTTAACTCTGGATGACTTTGAAACTATCCGCGCCCGTGTTCCCGTTTTGTGTGATTTAAAACCTAGTGGTAAGTATGTCGCTACCGATTTGCACAAAGCTGGTGGCATTCCCCAAGTCATGAAGATGCTACTCGTGCATAACTTGTTACATGGTGATTGCCTGACCATCACTGGTCAAACAATTGCAGAGATATTAGCAGACATACCCGAAGAACCATCTGTTAATCAAGATGTAATTCGGACTTGGAATAACCCGATGTATCCCCAAGGACACTTAGCCATCCTCAGAGGTAATCTGGCAACAGAAGGTGCTGTCGCTAAAATTACTGGCGTGAAAAAACCAGTAATTACCGGAACTGCAAGGGTATTTGAATCAGAAGAAGCTTCTTTAGATGCAATTTTGGCGGGTAAAATTCAAGCTGGTGATATTTTGGTTATCCGCTACGAAGGGCCCAAGGGTGGCCCTGGAATGCGAGAAATGTTGGCTCCCACTTCGGCAATTATTGGTGCTGGCTTGGGTGATGCGGTGGGATTAATTACCGATGGGCGCTTTTCTGGCGGTACTTACGGTATGGTAGTTGGTCATGTTGCTCCAGAAGCAGCAGTGGGTGGTGCAATCGCTCTTGTAGAAGAAGGCGATAGTATTACCATTGATGCACCTGCACGTCTCTTGCAGTTGAACATATCTGATCATGAATTAGCTCGTCGTCGTGCTAATTGGCAACCTCCTGTACCACGTTACACTAAAGGCGTGTTGGCAAAATATGCCAAATTGGTATCTTCTAGCAGTATCGGTGCTGTGACAGATTTGGATTTGATCGAATGATATATAGGAGACATCCCCAGAAATTAGCTTTGACATCCTCCTCAGCCTGAAGGCGTGAGCATTCCAATCTAGTCAATTGCGCGAATTACCATTCACGATATAGCTTTTGGGCAAGAAACATAATTTCTTCATTAGGAAGGCGAATCTTGGCTGGCTGGCGAGGATAAGAAGTTTCAATGGAGCGTGTATCTTGCTCTACTACTGTTGCCACTGCACTTAACACAAAGCGCCCCAGTAGTAGTTTCAAAATGGGGTGTTTAGGTTTACTGTAGACTAAAACGAAGGTTTTAGTTTGGGTTGCAGTTTCTGGATACAACACATGAACTTGCAAAACTTCTCCAATGGGAAAATCTGCTCGAAAAGTTGTTAGTGAGGGAAAAGCATATTCTAATGTTCCGGTGTAAGTCTTAGGTGCAGTGAGGATAACAGGATTGCCGAGGATATCATTCCAAGTACTGTCGTCACGATCTAGTTCTTGCACAACTTTTGCCCAATATCCGTCATGCTCAAATACGGGAATGCGATTGGCTTTAATGCCAAATAATTCCCGGTGTGTGCCACTTTGATGGTTGTAGTCATAATTGATTGATATACTATCCAAAAAAGTACCGTGAATACTTTTTTCTCCTGCAACGCCTAAAAAGCTCATACCTGCGCTGACTTTGGGGATAAGATCCGGAATCGGAATTTTGGGAGTATAGCCGCCGTATGTCCAAATACAATCGTCTTTAATCACGATTTCGAGAGGAGTGAGCAGAGGTTGACTACCCACCTTACCGCAATTGTGCAGTCTTCCCTGCCCATCAAACTCTAGTGCATGGAAAGGACAGGCAATCACATCTGTCTGTTGACAAATCCAGCCATCTGATAACGGTGCTTGCATATGAGGACAAATGTTATCAAGGGCAAACACTTCTCCTTGTTGATTTTGCCACAGTACATAGTCATGGTCATTGAGCGTGATTTTATAAGGTTGGTTAATGCCCAACATGGAACGATGAGCAATTAACCAAGGTGCGCCCAGCAGAATCGGTTCCATAAAAGTCTCCCAAAGTATTGGTTTTAAGGTATGTGTGATGAAGGCAATAACTTAATGATCAGTCAAGGTATCGGCTCAGCGATCGCCATCGTTAGAGTAAAATTGTGACAAAAGTTTCATCTTTAAAACTAAAAATACGACATATTATTCATTTTTGTCAACTCGGAACGTGATCAAACCAGAACCTACCCAAATGCGCCGTCAACCCCAACAAAAACGTAGTCAACAACGAGTAGAGAAAATTCTTCGAGCAGCAGCAGAAGTTTTTGTTGAAGTAGGATATGAAGCTGCAACTACCCATGTGATAGCTGCAAAAGCTGAAACGGCGATTGGTTCTCTATATCAGTTTTTCCCTGATAAACTGGCAATTTTTCATGCTCTGGAAGCTCGTCACATGGAACAGGTGACAGCTATTCATGCCAAGCTGATGCAGTCAGCAGACGAGCAAAAGTCATTATCAGAGTTTATTGAGCGCGTGGTGAATACCTATGCTGAATATTTTGCAGATCCCATGCCGCGTGTTGTGTACATCCAGTATTTCGTTGCACCAGAGTTGTTTAAACTATTTAACGAAACCTTTAATGCGTCGTTGATACAAGAATTTGCTGGCTTATTCCGCAGGTGGAATCCAGACTTAGCTGTGGAAAAAAGCGAACTGTTAGCAGAAACGGTTCATATATGTTACAACGCTTTACTACTAAATGCTTTACGCAAAGATAAGCATCAAAGACAAGCTCATTATGCAGAAATTAAAGATTTATTAGTAGCATATTTGACACCTTATGCACAGGAAGCCCCGCAACAAGTAATGAAAGTAATGATATGTCCTTTCTGTCATTCATCTCGTTTATCTAAAAATGGGCATCGTTATGGGAAACAACGCTATCTTTGCAAAGACTGCGGTAAACAGTTCTTGGAAAAACTTATGCAGGAATAGAGGTTTAGAACCAACATTCCCAAATTCAGTTCCTCTGTTAAAACACAAATTCAACAAACTTGAAATCATTAATATAAATCGCGTCTGTACTTGATTTGGGGTTGTCAATTGCCAAATGAGTCTTTTGGGCAGGAAAATAAATCTTTTGGTAATCCTCAATTATCTGTTCTAATGAAATGCCTTCTTGGTTTCGCTGGATTGCTCTTTCCAAAGCAGTTTCAAATGAACAATCAATCCAAATCTTAAAATCATAGAAATGGTGGAGCGATCTCTTTAGCAAAAATATTCCTTCAAGAACAATTACATCCACGTTAAAAAATTGATAATAATAGGTTTGCGGTATACCTGTAATTCCTGTTAAAACCGTCGTTAAATTAATCATACGCTGATTTTTTAACGGCAGGATCAATTGCTGGAATAGAGCATCAAAGTTAAAAGCATGATGGTAAAAATGCGTTACTGGATTCTCAGAATTAAATCGCTCAGTCGGGAGCTTATGCCAAGCATCTAAATTAATGGAAACAGCATAAACACTTTGCTCATTGAGAGCAATTATTAATTTTTCAGTAATATAACCTTTGCCAGAACCATCAATACCACTGACAGCAACTAAAAAACCTCTATCTACTGACAATTCTGATTGCTTTTTGATGATAGAATCAGCTAAATCTTGAATATTCATGATAATTTTTCACCTTTTTTTGTTAATTGATAATCCTCAAAAATTACCTCATATCCATTTCCTTGTGGTGATGCACACATGATTCCGACTTGAATGTCTAGCACGACTGGAAAATAAGCCATTCTAAATGGAACATAGCGAGAATATTCATCTAAATAAGCAATATGAATTGCCTCTTGGCATCGCTCAACCCGTAGCTGAAAAATGTTAGGAGGATTTAACAGAGGTGTGAATGACCAATCTGAATAGTTGTGAGTGACAACAGCACTCAGATTTTGTACTCCATCTACATACTCAATCCCAGTTTTGATCCAATGTTGCTCGTCAGCACGAATCATAATTCCTGCTTGGTCGTATAAGTCTTTATAGTTTCCTTTTATCTTGACATCGACAACGAAATCTGTACTCACTCGGTCAAAATAGAAATGTCCGCTATCACGAATAAAACCATAGTGAGTCCTACGCCAAAAATCGGTTTTTGGGGCTGTTGTAACTATGATTCGCTGATCCGAATGCGACCAATTAGAAGGTTTATTAAGCCATTCCATATTTTTTATTGCAATTTTAGATGTAAGGGAATAGAGGGAGAAACTATGTTCCTGTGTGGTTGTGAAATATCATTGTGAGTAAACGATTGAAAAAAATACCAGTTGTTCAACCTTATTTAAGGTACTACTTGAAGTTTTGACCTGAATAGTTTTTGTCCAATTGATTAATTGCGATCGCTACTACTAATGTGACGATTCCTAATATCTTGGGTGTGGTAATCGGATATTTAATAGCACCGAACCATCCCAACTGATCAATTACCAGTGACATAAACATCTGGCTAAAGACGACAACTAAAGTAGTTGTAGTTAAACCCAATTTAGGAACTATTAATGTACTTAAGGTTACGAAGATTGCACCTAGCAAGCCGCCTAAAAATGCCCACCAAGGAGTAATAAAAAGTAAGTCAAGCTTGTAGAGTGGGAAAATACCTAGTGCTAGGAGCAATGTAAGGATACTAAACCCAACTACGAAATTAGTTGTTGCTGCTGCTATTGGGGAGCGGAGTATTGTTTTTAATTGAGCATTGACAGCTGAGCTAATTGTTGAGAAGCCACCAGCCGAGCCAGCACCAAGCAATGCTAAGAAGATTTCCATAAGATGATACTCAAAAGTATTAGGTTGGTAGCGAAAGTAAAAAAATTGCCACAATTAACAGTCCCATCACTAGGCGACGATTAGCTGTCAGGCGACGGCGGTTAACTCCCAACCAGCCAAAATGGTCAGTCACTAAGCCAGCGATCGCTTGTCCACAAATAATTAACCCCTGAGTTAAGGTAGTCCCCAAAATAGAGGTGAAATAAGCACTGGAGGTAATATACCAAACTCCAAATAAACCACCCATTAGACTCCATCGAGGAGCTTTGGCTAAAGCAGACCAATCTGGATGACCAAACCAACCTGTGCATAACAAACTAATCAATGCAATTGAGCCGACAAGGTAAGAAATATCTGCGGCTAGGGGTACAGAATTGAGCGATCTCGCTAATTGAGCATTGAGATTGCTTTGAATCGGCAAGATAGCACCGTTCAGCAATGCTAGTAGAACATACAAGTAGCTTTGACCATTAGGGACAGACCCCCGGAGAACTAGACGTATGGGTGTCATGGCTGTTGTTTTATGAGGAGAATAGAGGATGCTTGTAAATATATCTTGATATCAAGATACTTAAGATAAAGATAAAAGTCAAGAATCTCGATGTCAAGATAAAATGGCAATATGAACAAAGATCGAATTGACATCATTCTTGAGGAATGGCAACAGGAGTTGCCGCAGTTGGATACCTCAGCAGTAAGCATAATTGGGCGGGTACTGCGAATTGCCCGTCTTTTGGAAAAGCACCGAGAAAGTATACTGGTTGAGTATGGCTTGAACGTGTGGTCATTTGATGTGTTAGCCACACTGCGACGACAGGGACAACCTTTTCAATTGAAACCTACTGAACTCTATAGTTTGCTTATGCTGTCTTCAGGCGCAATGACAAACCGGATTGACCGCCTAGAACAAGATGGCATAGTCACGCGTGTTCGTGATGCAGAGGATCGTCGTAGCGTTATGGTGCAACTGACCCCCAAAGGAATAAAGCTTGCGGATACTGTGATGCCTATTTTGTTTAAGAAAGAGAAACAGATGTTATCTCAATTCACAGCTGATGAATTGCAACTATCCATCCCCATGCTGCGTAAGCTACTTATGTTACTTGAACAAGATGCGAAATCAGTATCTTAAGTCAATCGGATTTTAGGGGATATTGCTTGGTCATAACGATTGAATCGTTCCCCGAAGTGGCGATTGCCACTTCGCTGTAATAATTCGATGCTCGCTTTTTCCCGGTTTTTTGCTGATTGCGCCACTGCTCGATGGTCTCTTCATTCACAAGCGAAAGTTATACTGCCTAGTTGCTTGAGGGCAGCATCATAAGCGTTCCCATTTTTAACTTTGTACTGGGCTTTCGTCTTCATATGCCGGGCGCTTGCGGCGAGCTAACATCGGCGATAGGTAAAATTTACCATTTTGCCTATTCACGCAACAACGCCCAATATTTCTCGATTAAACATCAATATTTATCTGTTCTATCTGTCTGGCTGCTTTGTCCCAAAGCTTGGCAGAATTTTCATCTTGCCAGTGAGTTCTCAAATTTTCGGCTTTTTTATGACAAATTCGTTCTAACATCTCTAAAACTGCTGCCAATGTTAATTGGTCAACAACTGACTCTAAATAATCCATGTATTGTTTGGTCATAGTCACCTTCGTCAATTACCTATAATTACGCCCATCAATTGGAGGTTTGAATTGTTGATTCTGCTATTTTATTTTTACCTTAGCTTAACCAAAAGCTTTGTACATTACTACTTTGGGATTCTTTATACAAAGAGCTTAGAGTTTTGAAATCATTGGCTCTTTTGTTAATTCTTTGATAAATCTCTTATGTGGATTGCCAGTATTTTTTTGTGCAAACAGGTCAAATCTTATGCCCATTACTCATGTAACAGATAGAAAATGAGGTTAATGCAGTCAAAGAGTCACTCTCCAGCCTGACAAGTAACGAGCAATGGGGTGTAATGTTGGCAATTGAGGAAACACACCCACAGATGTTTGAGCAGTTGGGGGCATCTGCTCCCCATTGGGTGCAGTGGTTGGTGTGAGTTTTGGGTTTGGGGAAAGCTTACTAGCGAGGTTAATTTTCTCGCCCATCTAAATCTCCGGGGTACTCCCGCCACATCGGTACTCCGATTGGCGGTGATGGGGGATAGGAGGGCAATTACTAGGGTTCGATACCCTAGTAATTGCCAAATCATTGGTTTTTGATTTTTTTTTAAGACTACGAATAAATTCACGGATTACCTCTGTTTGAGTTCTATTTTGTTCTTGGCAGTATGTTTTTAATATTTCTAACTCTTGCTCTGGAAGTCTGATATCTATGCGAGTAGTCATATAAAAGTACGGAATAATGCTGTACAATAGTTATATGCTACTAACTTATCAGTTCAAACTCAACCCTACTGCCGAACAAGTTGTTATTCTTGAAACTTGGGGCGAGTTGCTGCGTCGTCATTGGAACTACGCACTAGGAGAAAGACTGGATTGGTTAAGACGTACAAGGTCACAAATTGACCGATGTAGCCTGGTTTGGGAGCCAATTGGGAAGATACCGGACAAACCTGATTACTATACACAAGCGTCAAATCTCAAACAAACTAAAGAGTTATTCCCCGACTACAAAAACATCTACGCTGACTGCCAACAACAAAATTTAATGCGATTGGACAAGGCGTGGAAAAAATGGCTAACACCTGACAAGAAAGGCAAAAGGGGAGGCAAACCACGATTTAAAAAGTGTGGTGATATATCTTCGTTTACTTTCCCGCGTGTTAACTCACCAAAAGCAGGCGCACATCTCACAGGTAATATTCTCCAATTATCCAAGATTGGTGAGATTGAAGTTATCTTGCATCGCCCAATTCCAGATGGCTTTGAGATTAAACAGGCGACGATTTTAAGCAAAGCAGATGGATGGTATTGTAGTTTTTCTTTAGAAGATAAAACCGTTCCTGATTCTTTATCTATTGATGAAATTAAGTCTGCCACAGGAATAGATGTAGGGTTAGAGAAATTTTTAACTACTGCTGATGGACAAAGTATTGAAGTTCCGCAGTATTACCGCAAGGCACAATCTAAATTAGCCCATCAGCAGCGTAAGCTTGCACGTAAAACCAAGGGGTCTAAAAATTACCAGAAGCAAGCTAAGAAGGTTGCGCTTACTCACCTGCAAGTTGCAAGACAAAGAAAAGAGTTTCATTATCAAGTTGCTCATTGGTTAGTTAATTCCTATGACTTAATCGTTTTTGAAAACTTGAACATTAAGGGACTAGCTAGGACACGACTAGCTAAGTCGATACTAGATGTTGCTTGGGGCGCATTCCTCCAAATCATGCAAGCAGTAGCGGTAAGACGCGGCAAGCATACGCGAGGAGTTGACCCCAGAGGAACAAGTATCAATTGTTCGAGTTGTGGTTCTAGTGTTGAGAAAACCTTGGCAATCCGTGTTCATAGTTGTTCTTGTGGATTGTTGACATACTCACCGACCTAAAGGTGCGGTGATTCTTGACGCTTCACCGGACTGT
>NZ_CAWUDJ010000045.1:0-53568 GCF_963920875.1 Anabaena sp. CCY 9910
AACAATTCTGGCAGCTTAATAGCCAAACTACTTAAGGCTTTGGCGCGATATGACTTATCGTGAATCTGCCTAACAGCAGCCAGAGCCTCACTTAACAAATCAGGAGACAGAATAAGAGCCAAACTACTTAGGGCATCGGCACGACTTGATTCAGGCTGAATTTCCCTAGCAGTAGCCAGAGCCTCACTTAACACATAAGGAAGCAGAATAGGAGCTAAACTACTTAAGTCATCGGCAAGACTTGATTTATCGTGAATCTGCCTAGCAGCAGCCAGAGCCTCACTGAACAAATCACGAGGCAGAATAAGAACCAAACTACTTAGGGCATCTGCAAGACTTGACTCAGACTGAAATTCCCTAGCAACAGGCCGAGCCTCTGATAAAAATTCTGGCAGCTTAATAGCCAACCTACTTAGGGCTTTGGCGCGACTTGACTTATCCTGAATCCGCGTAGCAGCAGCCAGAACCTCTAGTAACAATTCTGGCAGCTTAATAGCCAAACTACTTAGGGCTTTGGCGCGACTTGACTCATTGTGAATCTGCCTAGCAGCAGCCAGAGCCTTACTGAACAACTCAGGAGGCAGAATAGGAGCCAAACTACTTAGGGCATCGGCAAGACCTGACTGATTGTGAATCTCCGTAGCAGCAGCCAGAGCCTCTGGTAACAATTCTGGCAATTTATCAGCCAAACTACTGAGGGCTTTGGCACGACCCCACTCATCGTGAATCTCCCTAACAGCAGCCAGAGCCTCATTTAACAAATCAGGAGGCAGAATAGGAGCCAACCTACTTAGGGCACAGGCGCGATAATACTCATTCTGAATTTCCCTAGCAATAGCCAGAGCCTCTGGTAACAATTCTGGCAGTTTATAAGCCAAACTACTTAGAGCTTTGGCGCGACATGACTCATCATGAATCTCCCTAACAGCAGCTAGAGCCTCACTTAACAAATCAGGAGGTAGAATAGGAGCCAAACTACTGAGGGCTTTGGTGCGACATGACTCATCATGAATCTCCCTAACAGCAGCCAGAGCCTCACTTAACAAATCAGGAGGCAGAATAGGAGCCAAACTATTTAGGGCATCGGCGCGATATGACTCATCCTGAATCTGCCTAGCAGCAGCCAGAGCCTTTGACAGTGCTAATTCTTTTAGGTTTGGTGGCAAATGATTGGCTAGCTGTGTAAGCAAGTTTGCTTTATCATCTGGATTCGAGCTTTGTAGCACGTAAGCGAGTCCTTGCTCAGGAGTCCACATATTTTTTTGAACTAACGCAATTAGCAGTTCTACTGGTAGATTAGCTGCCAGACTATTAAGAGATGCAATAATCAAAGCATAGCGACACTGCAACCCAATAACTTGAGGTAGGGTTGCTTCATTCCAGGAGTCTTCTGCCAATTGCCAAGCACGAGCAACATCAGTTACAAAGTTGGCAGTTTGTCCCAAGCGATCGCAAGCCTCATACCAACCATTACCTCCTGTTTCTGAATCTTCCCGCAATAATTTGTGAATCTCTTCTACGTTTCGAGCCTTTTCCAAATGCCAAACTAGATGCTGATGGATATAACCGTCATAAGGTAGGGTATGCCACAAACCATATTGGGTTTTTTGTCGGTATTTCTCCAAAAAGGTGGCGTGAGCATGAGCAAGAGTTATACCTAGCCCTGGTAAATCTCCTCGACGCTTAGGTGTTGGAGAAGAAGTTAATAGATTGCGTGCTAAATCGTGGAATAAGTCATGTAAACGATAGGTTGGTGTTCCATCTACCAAAGGGACACCAGGCAATAATAGTGCTTTCGAGTGCAAATAATGCAATTCATCCTCTGCATCCCGCTCCTCATCCATATCCCACAGCGTTACAGCCATTTGCCTAGTAATAGTTACATCCTCCGGTAGTATTCCTAGCCAAATGAAATTTTCTCGCGTTTCCTTTGATAATCTCTGAACGCTCAAATTTAATGATGCAGTTAAACTGAGTTTTTTTAAGCAAGCTTCATCATTAGTATCTCTGGCTGCTGGATCATCAATTGTTCTTAAGCGGGCTACCTCTTGCTGCATATCCTGCACAAGAACTGTCCAAGAAATACCACCAGCAACTTGGGCAGCTGCTAGTTCCAATGCCAAAGGCAAGTAACCAAGCTCTTGAGCTAAAACTTCAGCTGGTTGAATTTCTGTGTCAGTGAAATTACGTCCTAATTTTTTAGTCAGCAGTTCCATCGCTTGGGATGGCTGCATCACATCCAGAGAATATGTGTTGGCTCCGAGAACTTGAGCAATTCCTGCTTCGCGGGTTGTTACTAAAACTTGACAACGCGCTCCACCAACATTAAAGGCTTGGGCATCTTCTGTATTCCAAACATCGTCTACAACTAACAGTACAGCTTTTTCATACAGCAATGTGCGTAATTGAATGGAGGTAGCTTCCACGCTAGTGGCTTTAAAGTTGTAGTCCCCCAATGCCTGTACCCAGCCACTAAGAAGGGATAGAAGATTGGGCTGCTGACCTAATGTTGCCCAGAGAATCCCGTCACCAAAGTGAGCTTGTACCTCTTGATCATGCGCTAAAGCCATTGCGAGGGTAGATTTACCTACAGAACCCAAGCCATGAATGGCAGTCACTACCAAAGTACGCACATCTGATGACTCTCTAAGCAAACGTTTTTTTAAGTCTTGACTATATTCTGGACGGTCTACATAGTAAGTTGGTAGGGGTGGTGCTTGGAAGGGACTTAACTTTATCGGTTGCACATCCTGCAAAATTATCTTACCGTTAGGATCATGAAGTATTTTTTGACAAAATTTCTCACTGTTGACAACCAGCGAGATAGGTGTTGCCCATAGACATTTCTCAGCAAAGCTCTTGTTAGTTTCAACAATAACACCGACTAACAAATCCTTAACGAATAAAGCAGTACCGCTAATTCCTTGCCACTCGTCAGGAGAATTTGGAATAGGAGAGGTGACTTGTAGTCGCAGTTGCTTTTCCTTTAAACCAGAAATCCAACTCAGGTATCCAGCGAGTTCTTCAGGATTCTGGCGATCTTCAATCACTTGAACAAATGGGAAACCTATTCCTTCTGCTGATAAGCTATTACATCCGAGTCCTAGCTTCCCGAACCGAATAGCAGGCTCCTGAGAAGATAAGAATTCTGGTTTATCTACTTTAAGTCTGAGGAGAGCAAGATCGTGTATTGGATCGTCCCAACATAAATCACACCCTTCTTGTATCCACTCAGTTCTTCCCTGTAAATAATCTCCAATAAAACGGATGTGGTAACTTGGTCTGAGTATTTCATCCTGATCGAGTGGAGCAATAACATGGTGAGCCGTCAGAATGAGATTATTCCGAATCAGATAGCCACTTCCACCCGATTTACAAGATGGGTTATGCACCTCTACAACACGTCGTTGATCCATGTAATTAAATAGCTGAATATTATCAGCTTATTAACTATCTGTTTATTTAAGAAGTCTATCCTGGAATTTTGAAACTTTAAGTGGTTTACCCTTTGCATCAACAGCTTGCAATGTAAGTTTAAGCTTGTGCTTGTCAGCACCTTTGACTTTAGCTTCTGCTCCACCTGCAACAATCCACCAGTTAATCTTTGCGTTTCCAGATCCCTCTTGTTCTATTAATACCTCTAGCTCAAGCTCTATAGACCCAACATTAAATTGCAGATTTTGATTTTCGCCACTTTCTTGTGCAAGTTCTAGTTCTTCTCGAAGGTTATTGATCGCGTCACTTAATCGGATTAAACCCATAATTTTCATCTAAGTAAATATTTTTAAAACGGACAATAGAGGCTAAGTAGATAGCTTCATATAGGACTCATATTTGATTATTGAAATATACGTAGGGTGCGTTAGCCAGAGCCATAACCCACCCTACAGATACTACACGCCCGTTTTTTCCAAAGCCTTAGTCGCAATGACTGTTCCAATAGCGATCGCACTAGCAGTTAATGGCTCCATGTACTACCTCTTCAGCGCAGTATTTTATCTCGGACTTACGCACTCGCCATGAAAATTAAACCTTTGCGATTGCTTCCCTACGGTCGCAATGACGAAAGTACGTTATTGTTGCGTAATTCCTGCTATCTATACCATATGGTTGATAGCGTAATTTCGCATTACACCAAAGGGCTATTTCGTGTAATCATTACCTCAAAATCTTATCAATTCATTATCGTCTCTAAAGCTTAACCCCAAAAAATTTTATGAACACTGAGCAAGACAATGGAAATCCGATTAAAGAAGCTATAGAATCCCCGCTCATAACGCTAAAAACTAAGAAAAAGAGCGCGAAAAAGCTCAAAAAACTCAAGCTTAAAAAACACACGACTGAAGGTGAAGGAAGTTCTAAAATATCCAGTCGGTTCTACGAAAAAGAAATAGCCAAACTGCAATTAGAACTGGTCAAAATGCAATATTGGGTAAAGTTTACAGGTGCGCGCATCGTCATTATTTTTGAAGGACGGGATGCCGCAGGTAAGGGGGGTACGATTAAACGCATTGCCGAGCCGTTAAATCCGCGTGGCTGCCGTATCGTCGCTTTAGGCACGCCCAGCGATCGTGAAAAGACCCAATGGTACTTCCAACGCTATGTAACCCATCTGCCTGCTGCGGGTGAAATTGTTTTGTTTGACCGCAGTTGGTATAACCGTGCTGGGGTAGAAAATGTGATGGGCTTTTGCACACAAGAACAGTACAAGCATTTCATGCAAGATTGTCCAGAATTTGAACGGATGTTGGTGCGTGAGGGCATCATTCTCTTGAAGTATTGGTTTTCTGTTAGCGATGATGAGCAAGAACGGCGCTTTCAATCGAGAACCACTGATCCAGCTCGGCGGTGGAAACTCAGTCCGATGGATCTCGAATCGCGCGATCGCTGGGTGGAATACTCTAAAGCCAAGGATGTCATGTTTGCCCACACCAATATTCCCGAAGCACCTTGGTTCACCGTCGAAGCAGACGACAAAAAACGCGCTCGCTTAAATTGTGTTTACCACATCCTCAGCAAGATTCCCTACGTGGATATGACTCCACAACCCCTGGAACTGTCTCCCCGCAAGTCTGCCGATAGCTATGTCAGACCACCTCGAAATGAACAGTTTTTTGTACCACAGACTTATTAGGTAGTCGTTTTTTGGTGTGGATTCACTTTCTAAGTAGGTTTGAGGTAGAAGTAGCATTGAACACTACTGTTCAATTACCGAGAATGGTTGATTAACCAACAAAAAAACTACATAGCAAGGTTTGAGCGCCTTAACCAAAATTTTTAGTCGATTATTACTTAAACCCTTTTCAGGCGAATAGCGCCGCTTGACAAATACTTGGTCAATTTTCATTTTTACTACGTTCTTTGGGATTCCACTTTTTTAGGAAAAAGTGTAATCGGCCATTAAAAGAGCTTCCACCTCTGCAATGAGATATTTGCAGAGGTGGAAATTTGCTCATGAAGCTTTTGACACTCTATGAAGCTACACCAGTGACTTCTCCTGTCGCCTCTGCCTCTGCCTCTGCATCTGCTTTAGGCTCCTTCACCTTCTTCTCAAAGATTTGTAACCCAGCATCAACTACTTCAAACCCCGAATCTGTTCGTTGACCCAGCTTCCCCGATATAGCTCCGGCCCAGTCCGCAAACTCAGTCGTATTGGTTTCCGCCTTGCGCCAGCTTTTCGCGTTAATCAGAGCAGTAAATACTACACCGTTCTGGTCAGTCAGTGAAACTTCAACTTTTTTATTTGCTGCTGGCTTGGCTTCTGGTAATTCACCGCTAAATTTTAGTGTGATCTCGCTCTTTGCTTGCATACCTTCCCCCGTTTCATCAAAGACTCAAATTCTCGCTCCTGATTTTATCAGGGTTGAAGTTGACCACTCTCTTAGCTGTAAGAACCTGCAATTATAAATGCCTCGACCTGCAATCATCGTTGTTTTCAGCCAGGATTATTTGCAACTATAATTTCAGTTGAGCCAGGATTAACTGCAACTGAGCCAGGATTATTTGCAACCAATCTGCAATCATCCGTTTCAACCAGGATTATTTGCAAATAAGCTCAACACTTTACTAGGGCTAAGTTTTCACTCTTTGACAAGGTTTTGTCAAAAAACTCATGTCGGAATTTGATAAATTAACTTTGAATTATTTACCGAGTTTTTTAACTGGAAAACCAACGGGTTTATGTTCTCTAAGCCTTATCAGTAAAGCAGTTAAGAAAACCTCCGTTTTTTTGACTTTTATAGTTGCAGATAATCCTGGCTCAAACCGATGATTGCAGGCTGGTTGCAAATAATCCTGGCTCAGTTGCAAATAATCCTGGCTGAAGCACAATTATAGTTGCAAATAATCCTGGTTTGAAAATGTCATGATTGCAGGTTTTAGCGATTAGCATTGCAGGTCGCTACACTTAGCTGCATGGCAGAAATATCTACTTTAAATCATGCGTTCGGCTTATGAGTTGATGACCAACCTTGCAGCATGACGCAACCGTTGAGAAGGATTGAACTTGAACACCCAACATTCTCGTCCTGTTCTGACTGACGAAAGTACCAAAGTTTCGTAGAGAAACGCTATCTCCCTGTTTTAGAGATTCATATATTTCTTAAGAGCGTGGCATCAAGAATTTCTTCAACTGTGCCACTGCCTTTACTTAAGCGTTTAGAAACGCGCCGTATCAGTTCTTTTTTATCAATAGACATCAATAGAGTTCCCTAAACAATTTTAGATGTGTTTATTGAGAAATCATACTAACAGAAACTCGTTAACGATTTTTCAATAGTTTCAGCCATAAATTATCTCTAATTTTGACTCTCACTATCAGCTTTGACAGTGAGAATTTATTGATGTCCCAATCTGACCCAATAATTCCCAACAGTTACCAGAATCTCTCCTAGAAATTTCTAATAATTCCCAATGCTTCCCGATATTTCCCGAAATTTTAAATTTTCCCTACCCTTTATTGACCCTATTATCATTAAGCATTAAACCTACCAATAATTCCCAATACTTCCCGAAAAAATCCAAGTTATCCCAAATCAAACCCAATATCTCCCAGAGAGGTTTACTGAAAAACTGCCCTAAAAACTCTCGCACAGTACGCCAAATTTTTGGAGGAAGTTTTTGAGCCAAAAAATAATTTTAGAAAAATAGAAATCAAAATATAATACCAAAACCTACATCAGCACTACAAAATGAGTCAATGGTTTAAAACTTCAACTCATTGATGAATATTGGAAGTATTTTGAATGGCGATAGATAACAAACAAGTCAATATAAACCCAGAACAGATGACATCAGAATAAGCATTGACAATGCCTGATGACAGCAAAACATTACTAGAAGACGGCTAACATAACTAATAATGTATCTACCTTCTCAAGCCTCGGCGCGGTTGTGGTGATGGCTGTTGAGAAATAGACAACCTAGCTTGACGTTGCTGTTGCTTCAGTTCTATCTCATCCTTAATCAAAGTTAATCTTGACTGTAACCCAGGAGATTTGAGTATTTCAGCCATAGTTTTCATTTCAACAGTTTGCTGTTCTTTCTCCCAAGAGTGATGATTTTCAACGAGGGTTTCATACTCCTGAATTTTTAACTCAAGTTGTTGTTTACGTGTAAATAATTCTTTGATAGTTCCGATAGTTTGCAACTGCTGGTCTAGGGTCGAGTTGTACTTGTTACTCAACTTATGAAGCGGAAAACGCTCCATGAATCTGATAGCTTTCTCTTGTTGAGCGTGTTCTAACCACAAACTATCAATTTGTGGCTGAAGCTGACTAATTTCGTTTTCAATTGCTTCTCTATTAATAGGTACTGGGACTTGAGCCACAGGTTGAGCAAAATATTCCTTGACTGCTTGTTCTAAGTACAGTAACTCTTGGTCAGTCAGTGCATCAATTGACTTCTTAAATGCCAATTGAGTCAATTGACCTCTAAAACGCTGTAGTAGTCGTTGTTTACGCTCAAAGTCACTCAACTTTTTAGGTGGTGCAGGCGGTGAATGCCGTTGTTTATTATTGTTATCCCGCCATACTTTGAGGCTTGATGCTTCGTAAAATGCCTTTTCGTATGCCAGTGGCCCATGAGTGACAATCAAATCATCAACGCCTTTATGCGGCCCCGGCAATGTCACCACGCTGACAGACGCTCCCCTTTCCTCTAACAGCCGCCCAGTGCGTGAGATGGCAATCTCTATATTTTGCTTTGTCTCTTCCCGTGTCTCATAGTCAAAGCAGAAAGTCATTTCTCGTTCTGGAGTGGCGAAAACCGCTAACTCATCCATGAGCCTAGCTTTCACCTGTTCACCCCTATCATTCTTACTGCGATAACCAGCATAAATTCCTGGCAGTCCGATGGCAGCCTGTCCCTGGCTCAACAGACTGGCTGCTTTCTTCGCTCCCTCAGTAATCGTGACTGGTATATTGTGCTTCCAAACACAGTACCAAAATCCACTTGCGCGATCGCTTTCGCTGGGCTGTACCCCATATTTTTCATAGATACGTAGAGCTATATCATCCGGCACATCTAACAGGAAGATACTAAGCTCAGTTTTGGGTGGATGTTCATACTTAATGAATTTGCCTGGTTTATCAGCTTTCTCTCTGGGGTTATTAGGTTTATAGCATCCCCATAACTTCTTATCTGGTTTATCTCCAGACTGTAGGTCAGCAAAGAATTTGGGATTAACACCCGCATCACACCACCAGCCGCCATCTTCAATGTGACCATATTTACTGATCATGCCATTGGAGAGCCTACCTGTGTTGGTGCGTGGCAACCCCTCACTGTACATGAGATATTCCCAAGCTTCATGCTCCCAATCTGTGGTTTGATGCAAACTTTTGAAGTTACGAACGGCAATTTCAGGATGAATGGCACTGCTTTCTACCAATTCTCGCCAATGAACAGAGTCGAGTCTTTCAGGGACTTCACCCACATAACTAGGAGTCCAAAATGCTACTTTTTGCTGTACTGTTTTGGGAACTGGTTTTTTAATAACAGGCTTTTGAGTGGTAACAACACTTAGGGGTGTTTCTAGCGGTTGAGTTGTAATAACTGGTGGTGTAACCTCAGTTTTTACAACTGGTTGGGGTATTGCTATTTCCGGTTGTACAGTAGCTTTTTGGGCTACAATCACAGCATTTACAACCGTTTTTCTTTCAAGCTTTGGCTGGTGCTGCTTCTCTAATTCCTTCTGTCTTAGTAGCACCAGGGCATTTTCTTTAGCCCTACTCGACTGCGCCAGGGCAAGTAAACTGTCTTTATCTTCCGTATACAGTTTCAATGAATACCTAGCACGGCTAACCGCTACATAAAAGCTTTCTTGCCCAATGGTATTGTCAGTAGCCATCAGAACTCGGTCAGCAGTTTTACCTTGACTACTATATGTAGTGCTGACAATCGCATAATCCAGGTGCTGTGCTTGTTGCAGGTTGATAAATTCAGTTCGACCACTATCTAAATAATCGATTTGAGCGTTAGAACCAGCAATGGCTTTAACTATAAACTCCTGACCGTTGCGTCGTCCTAATTGACGGTCATTTTTTGTCCAGCGCAGGCGATCGCCCTCGGCAATTTCAATATCTTGACGTTGGTAAACTGCCTTATCAAATCCCGTATCTACATGAAGATATTGACCATCACTAGCTTTGAGCGTTAGTTGGTCATTGTCCTTCCCCACGACTTCATACAGCTGACCTTTTTCCAAACCCCGGCGTTTGTAATTGCGGGTGGGCATGACCAGTTCACCCAATTCATAGTTGTGGGTGTAGCACATTTGTACCGATGTTAGGTCTTTGGCTTGCAGTTGGGTGATGGTGCTGGCAGTCCCTAAGCTGCCCTCGGTTTTTAACTGCTCTCTAATCTTTTGGGTGATTGCCAAACGCTCAAAGTTTGTTCCTGCTAATACCAGGGTTCGCGCTCTCTGTTCGGGTGTGGCTGTTATATAGTCACGGGCAATCGCCTGAATTTTGGATTCTGGTGTAACAATCTCAATACAACCGTTTTCATCAAGTCGTGAAAATCCTTCCTCAATCCGACTTTGGGCTATCAAGTCTACTGCCAATTTCAGTTTCGGCGCACGTTGTCTATTAGATTCGTTTAAGTAGCTGGTCTTGATTCCTGCCTGTTGCAGCGACTTAAAGGGGTTGCCAGCTTCTACTGCTGATAACTGTTTTGTGTCTCCTACTAACAAAACTCTGGCTTGTTCAAGGGTAGCCCGTTCTAAAAGGGCAAGGGCATCTTTAGCACCCAGTAACCCGGCTTCATCCACTACCCAAATTTGATGGGATTCAATCTCTTGGGGTGGTTCAGACACCAGTAACCTAGCAACAGTTTCTGCTTGAACTTCTAACTCTTGACTCAGGACTTTAGCCGCCATCGCACTGGGAGCAAAGCCTTTAATGGTGTAGCCCGATGCTGCGGCGATCGCTTTTAGTTCCTTGAGTGCAAAAGTTTTACCAGCACCGGCTACCCCCTGCCATGCTGTAAATTGGTCAGTTGTAGTTGCTGCATCCAGGACGGCTCGACGCTGGTCTGGGTTTAAAGCTGTTTTCTCTAGATGACTATCAACTATTTCTGGGTGGGCAAGTGGGCTAACTTGACCTTGCCCTGACTGCATCAATTTAATGGTTGCCAGTTCCCGGTTAACTGCTGCGAGTGTTGTAAAGTCACGTTTTTCTGGCGATAGGCTGAGTAATTCAGAGTTAGCTTTAACTAATGGCTCAATCTGGCTTACATCCGTCGCTAGTCCTTGGTTAAGAATGAATTTTTCTAAATCTTCTTGGGTGAAAGCCACATTTCTTTCTGAACAGTGCGCGATCGCGTCTTCTAAATTCTCATTGCTAACTAACCGGGGTTTCCGTTCTAGCTGCGCCGCCCCTGGTTGTACAAATTTGATGCCCAGTGCTGCCGCTTCCTCTCGCCACTTGGCTTTTAACTCTTGGGGGTTAATTTTCTGCTTGATGTTTCGTGTGGCAGTCCAGGCTGCTTCACGTTCTGCCCATGTTGCATTCTCTCCTGCTGCACTTAATATCTGCTGCCTTCGTTTAGAAAACTCTTCCAGGTCTTCTTCTCTAAAGCCTTTAATTTCAAACTGTCCATGTTTTCTAGCTTCTACTTCGTAACCTAACTTCTCTACCTCAAGGGCTAGGTAGTTCTGGTACACCATCCCCAGAAATTTCTTGTTTTTGAAAATCTCATCATTGAGAAGGCTATACCATGAGCCTGAAGCTGGGGTGGCTGGGGTAGCTGGGGAAGAAAGAAAGTTGTTCCAGTCTTCTTCTTCTTCTTCTTCTTCTGCTTTCTTCTTCCCCCCCCGCTTCCCCTGCTCTAGATAGGTCATATTCATGACCAAGGCATGAGTATGCAAATGCGGGTCTAGTTCCCTGGTTTCAATGTGGTCAAACTCCGCAACTACTAAATTTCCTGTTTTGGTTGCTTCCCGTCCTGTGTCTGTTGTGACTCTGGTGTAGCTGTAACGTTCTTCTATTAGTTCTAGGGTTTTTTGTACTGCTAACTGGTGGGCAGTAATTAACCTTTCATCTCCACCTACCAACGATTGCA
Organism: Anabaena sp. CCY 9910; assembly: GCF_963920875.1. Lineage (NCBI taxonomy): Bacteria > Bacillati > Cyanobacteriota > Cyanophyceae > Nostocales > Nostocaceae > Anabaena > Anabaena sp. CCY 9910. The sequence continues at coordinate 11,563 of NZ_CAWUDJ010000045.1, forward strand.
GGCTGACACTTTTTGGTGCGGAGAATGTAAAGTCTGTTGCCGCCCGTCGTTGCGATGAGTCTAACTTTCGTTGAGTCAGGTGTTCACTGCCATCTGGTGACAGTCCATTAACGATGTTAAAGAATGTTTCTTGGTTATCTACTGGCCCCTCAAGTTCTAAAATCTCTGCACCTTTACCAGACCAGCGTGAAGTGCCTTCCTGGTAATATCCTTCCATGAAGTAATGTACTGCTTGCTGTGGCTCGGTGTTCTTTCCTGTCAGCATTTAGCTACACCCCTTGTTTTGAGTGCAGGTGTCAAACGTAATGGGTTAGCTGTTTGGCTAGAATTGTGGCTCACAAATTCCAGTTCTGTTTTTACAGAACTGTTGAGTCTGGTTGTAGTTTTTTCAAGGTGCTTAACTGCAAAGCACCACAATTTTAATACTGCATGACAGGTGGACTTTATTTCATCAAATAATTTTTCATTATTTGGCAGTCTTTTAAATACTTCTACTGCCTGAGCAGGAGATTTACAGAAGTTAAACTTTACCTCTTTTTCTCTTTTAAAACAGATAAAGCGAATTGTTACATCAGCTAATTCTTCCTTTGTAGAAGATGGGCTAATACTCCAATAACAGCTATTATTCCAGAGATTAGCCGACATGATTTGACACGCTTGAGCTATTAAAAGCGTAAGAATTATGGTCTGTAGTATTGAGTAATTCAAAATTTCATATTACTTAATACGAGTTTTTTTCACCCAATGAAATTGTAAATCTAACTCGTTTTTTCTGCAAAAACTTTTTGGCGTACTGTGCGGAAACTCAAATTTTTTCAACTGACATGAAATTCACGTCAATCTGACTAGGTTTTACCATAGATTTACCAAGGATTTGACATAAGGAAACTGCGGTCAAACTTACGGCTCCCATGAAATTTACATGGAACTGACTAAGATTTAACGTCAATCTGACATGAAACTGCCATAGATTTCACATAAAACTGGCATGGCACACTGATGTATTTTGCTACCCATTTTTGCTGTACTGAGTTGAGCAATTCATTCCTATTAGGCTCATCAAAACAGGTTTAAATGCTACAGGATTGCTCCGCAATGCACTCTCTAATCAGTTGCACGTTGGCAATAACTTCCTCTTCTATTGATAATCCAGAGGTGGAACAGGGGGTGGAACGAGAGGTGGAACGGGAGGTGGAACAGGCTTCTCTTGCTTGTGTTGATTAGCTTTGAGCCTCAACTACACTTTGTTCCACCTATCCCCTCTAAACTTTTTTCATTTACAGGTCGTTGTATTGTTTCAACTGGTGTTACTTCTGGCGTTGCTGTTGAGGGCGCTATCCCTTGAGCAGTTTCATTACTGCTATCAAAATTTGGAAAAGTTTAGAGGGGATAGGTGGAACAGGTGGAACACTTAACTCGTAAGTCATGTGTAGCAAGGGCTTGGGGCTGTTCCACCTCCTGTTCCACCCCCGTTCCACCTCCTGTGACACCTTTTATTGGGGTAAATATAGCCTTGATACCGTTGGCCAAATATTTCTTGATATTTGGAACTCCGATTTTAGCTTTACTTTCTTTACAAAACTTCATCAGCTTCAACTGGTGAATTATCAAGCTTTCAGGCTTTGATAGTCTTACGTAATGTTTCGCCTACAGTATCTACGCCTAATACTATTACTCACTCTTTTTCTTTCCACAGAGAGAACATTTGTTTGTTCTGACTAGCTGCAATAGAGATAGCTACCGTCATCTGCAATATTGGAGCTGCATTGTGACCGAACAAATCAACGCTCAACACACTCACTCCAGTTTCTTACCTGATATTTCCTCTAGGCGCATTTTGCTAGTTGAGGATGAGCCTGACATTGCCGAGTTGCTAATTCTTCTTTTAGAAGCTGAAGGTGCAGAGGTGATAACATTTCACGATGCAGAAACAGCACTTGCCCAAATCGAATCACTAAGTCCCGATATTCTCTTATGCAATGTGAAGTTACCTCATCATGATGGACATTGGTTAGTTAAACAGCTTCGTTTGCATTCCTGCCCTTTTTTACAACATCTGCCTACTATTGCTATCACTTCTTATACACGGGATTTTCCCATGTCTTTGGCTTTAAACGCTGGCTTTGATCGATGTCTCTCCAAAATTGAAAATTTAGATGAACTCGTCAGTGAGATATTTGAGTTACTATCTGAGGCTCCTTAAATTTCAGCAATTTTCCTACTTTTTCGGTAATACTACCCAAGCTCGAAAAATATATAGATATGAAAGCTTGCTTTCTTATCACCCTATATAGTACATTTGTCCTAGCGTCCTGGTTCTGATTTCCCCACAGATATTGTGGGGTTTTTGTTCTCCAGTGGCAACTCTGCCCTCCTTTTTAGCCAAAAATCTGTATTTACATGGCATAGAGCCGAGATCCCTGCTAATTCGGAAATAGACCCTGGAAAGCCTTGCCAATTCTAGGTTTCAAAGATTTGGGGACTTGTCTAGATTGCAGTTTCAAATTGTTGGGGAGTATTTGGCATCAAGGGTACATAATCGCTGTAACGCTTGAAATATCTGGTGTTTAAGAACGTTTAGCTAGTAGCGGTCGCGGTGGTTGTGGGCATATTTGCGTTCTTAAATTTAGCTTTTACCAACTTTCGATGATTGAATAGTTTCTTTCGTCATACCCAAAACCCTAAAAAATCAATGTTACTCTGCTCCTAAATACCAACTTTTACCCAAATGTTGGTATTTGAGAGAGCAAAACCCGGATTTATTAGTAACTGTGTACTAAAATTATCATGACTGTACTCAGGTAAAACTGGATGTAGCAAAAAAGCTGAAAGCTATATATGACAGGACTTTTCAGCCTCTATTTCCGAATTTGCAGGGATCTCGGCTCGATGCCTACATAAATTATCTTTGCCATGTTCATACTTGCTGGTTTTTATCCACTCTGCCATCTTTAGAGCAGAGAGTTTAACTACCAGCTATTAGTACACTTTTGCCTGTCAAATTAGCGACCCAGATTCTAAAATCAACAGGGAGAGCGCACTGCCACACAATTACTGACCCTCAGTCTCAGGTTTATTCCAATGCCTTGAGTTGCTTCACTGCCTGACGCTCCTCTGGGGTCAACTCTTTCCAAACAGCCGATTTAAACTCACTCGTCCATTCTTCTGTCAGCGTGGCAATCAAGCCCCAACACTGATCGGCAATAGATTCTCTAATTAGTGCCACATTACCCATAAGTTTCTGCTCAAAAGATAATTCGAGGGTAGAACCGGAGGTGGAACAGGGGATGGAACGGGAGGTGGAACACTCTTCTATTACTTGTGGTGATTGGGTTTGCGGCTCATCTACAGGTTGTTCCACCTCCTGCCCCTCTAAACTTTTTTCATTTGCTTCTGGTGGTGTTGTTTCTTGTGGGGTTACGAATGGCGCTACCGTTTGGGGCAGTATCCCTTGGGCAGTTTCATTATTGCTATCAAAATTTGGAAAAGTTTGGGGGGAATTAGTGGAACAGGTGGAACACTCTGGCTCTAAGTCAGTTGTAACAAGGGCTTGGGGCTGTTCCACCTCCTGTTCCACCCCCCGTTCCACCTCTTGTTCCACCTCTTGTTGGGGTCGAAGCCAGGGGCGAATTAACCTACCGTTGACCCGTTTGCGATCGCCTCTTGTCCAGCCGTGAGAACGTAAGATAGCCGCTACACGGTTTTGTTCGGCTTTACTTTGCTTGGCTAACTCAATCTTGAGTACATCGCTGAGGATTTCGCCGACGGATACTTCTTTTTGCAACTCAGCCCAAGCCATTACCGCCTCTTCCCATGTGTCCGTGCTTTGGTATTGTTTATTGGCTGCGTCTAACCATTCATCCTCAAGCTCCGTCAGTCGCCATTGCTCACCATTGCGGTAAGCAGCGACAGCAGCAGCCCAGATTAAATCTCGTTCCTCCACCAGCATCTTGATGGGTATTTTCTTGAACAGTACCTTTATCACCCAGAAGCGGCGTTCACCAGTGGGGTCATAGAGAAATTCATCTAGGTTGGTAGTGCCGACAAGAATGGATGGGCGAGGAAAATCCTCAATGTCAGTACCGTAGGGACGACGCATTGAGTCTTTCTTTCTCGACAGAAACGCCTTGAGTTGTGAGACATCCTTTTTCTTGTAGGAGTTCTCAAACTCGGCATATTCCAAAATCCAATACTGGCTGATTTTTAAAACCTCGTCTTTCTCTGTGCCGTTGAGGTCATCTGTGAAAAATTCTTCCCCGGCTAGAATTTCCCAGAATGTGGATTTGAGAGATTTCTGCTTACCTTGAAGGATGGTAATTTCATCGTGTTTGCACCCCGGCTCAAATGCTCTGGCTACAGCTGCAATTAATGTGCGTTTCATTAGTGCCGCGTGTAGTGGGTCAGTAGTGCCAAAGTAACGTTGAGCCAACTTATCTAACAAACTTACATCTACGTTGGGGTAGTGTCTTTCAACTGACTCTAAATACTCAACCACTGGGGAGTAAGAATGTTCTTGAGCCAGTTGTAAAACAATGCCTTTGGCTTGTTCTTTACTAATGTCGATATCAACATCAATGGCGACTTTTAAATCAATCCGGTCAAGTGGCAATCGCTTACCGTCGAGTTCTACTTGTTTTTTGAGGGTATTCCAGCGTAGGCGAGATCCCCACACAGCACGAATGGCATTCAATTTTTGCTTATACTTACTTTGGGCTGGTCTATCCCGTTCGACCTCCAGTTCCAGGGTCTCATTGAGTGCATCAACAACGACTCGTCTATCCTCAATCGCTTGTAGGATGTCTTCGGTTGTCGCTCCGGAGTCAATCCAATCTTGAATATCTAATCCCCCATGTTTGGGTAGGTGTGTCCAGTAAAAATCACTCGGTGGGGCATACAACCACTTAGCATCGGGAAACTCAGAGTTAATATCCTCCATGTGCTTTAGCCCTGGTTCGTCACGGTCGGGACAGAGAACTAACTTAGCACCTTCTAAAGCACTTTGGTAGTTGCCGTATGAGCGATACTTGCCAGCACCGCCGATGTTGGTAGTGGCTGCTATACCTCTGTTCCACAGGCTATCGGCTAGACGTTCACCCTCAACCACAAATATTGGTTTACCAGAGGCGATCGCCCCTTGTACTTCGCTGTAACGGTAGATGGTGACTTGTTGCTGGTGGGAGCGTTTTAATTCAGCACTTAAATCTTTAGCTTTGGCCCAACGTTTACCGTCCCAATATTCTTGAAAGACATCCTTATCTTTGACCTTACCAGGACGGATGATTGTCACTTTAATTAAGGGATTATCTTCTGTATCTGTGTAAACGTATTCTTCCTTACCTTGGGGACGTGGCGATTTTTTCGCTGTGGCTGGTGCATAGTAGGGCTTGCCGTTGCGATCTCTCTTACTTGTCCTTTCCCATCCAAAGGCGGGTTCTGCGTCTCGGTTGCAGACTGTCAGTTCACCGATGGAGTAACACCAGTCTGGTTTTCCACAGTGGGGGCATGGGTTAGTTTTGGTAACTTCTACTGGTTTATTGTTGGTAGCTGAGTCATTCAATACTTGTAACGACATTTTCCTGATCCTCCATTAAATGTTTGTTTTGGAGGAATTGGAGCTATCCTGTGGCAGTAATCTTCTATCTAAGCATTCAGCAATTCAATTTCATTAAATTCCTGAGTTACTATTCCTGTTTTGGTGGCCGATGTTACAATGGCTTAATACTCCAAAAAAGTAAGATAAAATTACTGGTAGGGATATTAATTAGGCCTGTCAAAACCCAATCCCCAATTCCAATTGAATAAATTCAGAAAACCCCCTGTCTCGTCGAGACGAGGGGTTTTCATTCTTTATTCTCTTCGTACTTGGCTAACCAAGCTCTAACCAAGTCAGTTACTTCCTCCTGTTGAATTACAAATGCAGTTCCTTTTCTCCTGAGAGCTAGGAGTCTCATACTTCCCATCTCAGAATAAAGATGTGGATTGTGGTCAGGTGCAGCCTTGGTGGGACTCCACAAGACCAAAACTTTTGCTGTCGGTGTCTTTTGAACCTCACGAGAAGACATTCCGAACAAAGCTCTATTTTTAGTTAGCCATCTCTCATAATCGGATAGCTCAACTAATGGGCAAGGTTTCCAGGTAGTTAAACCACTCTTGCTGTTCTTTCTTACCTGTAGAATTTCCCGTTTTTCGTTGTAGATCACCTCACTATCCCCCCGCGAACGAATCGAGATAATCAGGTGTGCTTTTTTGGGAAACCTCACCAATAAGTCAATAGGATGGTTATCTTCTACCTTCAGCACCGGAAAGACTTGTACCCCCTGAGTTTTAAACTCAGTTAAAAGTACAGTCATCAATTTTTCCAGTCGCGCGAGTTTTTCAACTCGGTACAATGGCTTGTAAGCCATTGCAAAAAGAACCCAGCCTAACGGATGAATCATGCCACCAGATACGAGTGCAGCACCACCAGCCGCTAGAGCAAGAGCAGATTCATAGTCTTTCGCCTCCCTAATTTGCTCTAACGCCGCTTCATTGTGCGGCGGGAGTTGAAAATCTGCTACTGGGTCTTGCACGATAGTCATTGGTGACTTTAAAGATTAATGATGATGTTAAACCAGTGCTTCCTTTACTGATACTACACCGCATTTTTAAACAAATAGCGTTCTATTAGTATCCTTATTTAGTGCTGAGAGTCAGTGAAGGTTTAATACGTCTTTTCTCAAGCTTTTACACGATAATATGCTGTCAGTTTTAATCATTATTTTCTTCTATTGCTATTTCTACTCCTCTTTGCTTCAAAGCTTCATCACATAAAATAACTACCATTGCTGATACAGTTCGTGTTTCTGCCTTAGCGATTTTTGCGATCGCATCAAAAACCGCAGGAGGGAAGGTTACATTTGCTCGTTTACCTCTATATTTTGGGGACATATTAACTCTAAATAGGCACTATTTAGTATGAGCATAACTAATGGTTTTGTCTAGAGGTATAAGTTTTTATAGTGCCTATTTAGTTGATAGTAGTGCCTACTCCGACACTATTAGTGTTAATATAACATCTAAAGAGACGTTAAACGAATAGTCGATGACTAAACTATAAAAATTAGACCGTAATAAGTATTTGTTCTGATAACAAGCTTTAAGAAAGGCTGAGTGGACTCTCCCAGCTAGGTGTAGGAAGTAACAAAAGCGCAAGCGACATAACTGGCTGAAACGGTTAGCAACAGCCAAATCTATATAGATGGCTGCTACTAGCTTTAGGAGATAGCAAGTGATCAACATTTATTTTGCAGATATTGGCAACTTCACCAGCATCACCGCCCTCAGAGGTGAGAAACCCCGTGTGATGCGCTCAGTATTTCAGGATGTTACCTACACCAGCGCTAGGGACATAGACACCGATGATTCCCCTAGCGTCAAACTAGACGACAAAGTATTAGTTTTGGGAGAACGAGCAACCAAGCAGAAAAACCCCCAGACAGCAGCAGAGAGAGGAAAACAGTTACCAGAATTTGTCAAACCCTTTACCCTAGCAGGATTGCGGCAAGATTTTGAAGGTACTGTCAGATTTTTAGTCCCAGAACGAAATCAATGGGATGAAGACACCATCCGTCAAACCCTGATTGCAGATCACCAAGTGACGGTCAACGGTAGGGGCTACAAACACCGCATCAAAAACGTTGAGTTTTACTTAGAAACAGATGTGGCAGTAGTCAACGGCTACAAAACAGGCAAGCTGGAACCAGAAGGCGACACACTCGCCATTGATATCGGCGGAGGAACAACAAACTACGTTGTTATGACTCCCGGTTGTGAAGTTCTCACCCGTCGTTCAATCCCCAAAGTTGGCGGAGTCTCCTTAGCTAACGACATCATCAACTCAGACCTAATGCAGAGTCACGCCAAGCGCGATAACGTCGCCTTTAAAGTGGCCAAGATGATGGACGCGATTGCTGACGGTTCCTTAACTTATGGGCGGAAATATGATTTTAGTTCCGTCTTTCCTGGGCTATTAGAAAACTGGTTTAACGGGCTGATGGACGGTATAACCACAGCCGCTAATGATTACTTGGCAGATGTTACCAACATCATGCTGATTGGTGGATGTGCAAATTTGGTACGTCAGAAATTAAGTGCCAAACCAGGGTTTTATATTCCTGTTAATCCACAGTTATCAAACATTACTGCATTGTTAGCTATGTGATGAAATGCAAGTACGTTTAGCGCCCTCTGTGGCGGCGAAAGTTGAGGGAATCAGACAGTCACTCGAATATTTAAAGCTGAGTGATACCGTAAATCTGCTGTTGGATGCAATCAGACATAAATGGGACTTGAAAATATCTTCTTTGTCACAGATTGAGACAAACGAGACAAGAGTGAGACTAGATAAACGCCATCATGATTGGTTGTCACAATATAGTTCACAAAGAGGGATAAATATAGCATCTGCCACGAATTTATTAATTTCAGAATACTTGGCAGGCAATGTAAGCAGTTTTCAAACACCTCTAACAAAGTCTGTAAACCAACAGCCACAAATTCAGACAGAAATTGCACCAATTGAACAAATACAACCAATCGAGAAGCCAAAAGGACAGGCATTGATGAGGAGTCTAAAGTTATGAGTCAAAAACGGATTGTTTTGGATCAAAAGTATTTGCCTAAAGCAGAAGAAATCATCACACAGACCGGAATCAGCACTTACTCACAGTTATTTACCATCCTGTTGGTTAACTACGGCGACACCCTTGTTAAGTCTTTAAGAGGCAGTCATGAATAACTTAAATAGGGTCTATGACAGCACTATCTTGAGCAGTAAAAAAGTCTACCAGATAGACAGAACGCTATACCGCTATCTCTACAAGACAGGCACAATCCAAGCACCACAATTTATTTTTCAACCACTGGCAGGACAACGAAAAAAAGCGGATTTGAAGCTGAATCACAAAGCTTTAACAAATCGTTGTTATGAGGTAGAGGGTGCAACTATAAAAAGTTCTGTCATCAGTCAAGAATCACTGCAATTATCAATTTTGTGAGGTGAATTATGAATACTCAAGCACTACCAGAATTAGTTGCACAAGCTCAGGAATTACTAACACAAATTCGTCAGCATCCACAGTTTTTAGCCTTGGATTTTCACCCTGATGTGAATGTTAGTGATGCTCAACAAGCACTAACTGAATTGGGCTGGGAACTGGAAGCACACAACAATGTTGATTTACATTGCTTTGACGGTTTTTTATCCTAAGAGAAAGAGCGAATCCATTGCCTGTTAAACATGGTGTTCGCTCCAAATGCAATTAAGCATCGTATACACTACTTGAATCTTACCAGCAATGAATAAACCACTAGGCTTTTTCACATCAACAATGCCGGGGGATGGTTCCTACCTAGATGAACTTCAGCAACAATACGGCAGCACATTTGAACAACTAAGCAAGGTAGAAAAACTCTTTCTCCTGCAAAACATAGCCCAAACTCTGCTGGGAGCCGAAATCAACGTTATTGGCAGCACAGTATCAGCGTCGGCTGTTTCAACAGTCTCGCCCATTATCCAAGGTCTTTACAAACGAGTAACTTTAGGCGACCTGTTGGGACTGGCAGAGGCATTGGTTAATCAATTGAAGTACCAGCAATAGGAGTAAAACATGGCGCGTAACTATGGCACTGCCAAACTGAAAAACCACATTCCCAGCACTGCCCCAGGTACTTTGGGAGCAATGGGCAAACTGTTTGATGTGTCGGCTGAGGAGTTCAACAAAGCCTTACAGGGAGATCAAACGGTAATCACCAAAATTGCAGACATGGCGCGACTGTCGGACACAGCTAAGGCTAATCTGCCTAAAGCTTTGGAGGCATATCGGAAAATCATTGAAACCACAGGGGACGTAAACCAAGCTTATGCCGAACTTGTGCAACTGACCCAGAAGCACGGAACGCAAACCCTGAAAGCTATCAACACCAGTAAGACAGGAGAACAGCGTTTCAAGAACGAAATGACCGAGATGCAAGCCGAACACGTCAACGCTACTACTGCGGAGGCAACCCGACACGCTCAACGCTCAAGCCTGATTCAGATAGCAGGGGCCACCGCAGACCTAATGGCGATCGCAAAATATGAGGCGGATTTAATCAAAGCGTCTAACAAAGTACCTGAAGCACAGGATACAGCAGATCGCGCCTATGAAACTGCGGTAACTAACGCACTGTGGACAAACGGCAGTGAAGCGAAGACAGATCGCATACCCAAGCCGAACTACAGCCGCACTGGTGGAATTAGCCGTGTTGGTAACTGGTTCCGCAACTTTATGGGCATCTAACCACAAGTAAAAAGCCAGAGGATGAGAGACTCTGGCTTTCATGCCCGTTTATAGGGTTAAGAAGGAATAAAAATGAATGATTTTGACACCCTGTTATCTCAATTTCACTCCAATAATGAACAGACTCCCTCTACCAATTGGGGTGAACAGCAACACACTTTGCCGAACCCGGAGGATGAAGACGGTGAAAGACTAGAGCAATCAATTAGGGATGTCTTCAGTAACAAACAACTCCTAAACAAAGCACTGGCTACATTCTTGGGCGTATTCACCGCTAACACTGGAGTCAGCCTATTAACGAGTTTATCCATTGGGGCGATCGCATCTGGCACACTGGGCAGCATTGTACTGGGGTTATTCTTCGCCAACACCCTCACCAAGATTCAATATGACGGCAGAATCCATATTGGTAAAGACTTCATGGTGGCAACTGTCCAAACTGCCAGTGTAGGGGCTTCGCTGTGGATAGCTTTTGATGAGTATCGGGTTGTGAAGGGAGCAACTAAGGCAGGTAAGACAAGGTTTTACGAGGAAGTAAGACAGTACGAGGTTAAACCAACTCCCCAAACTGAAACACCTTGGCTGTTGCTGGGGTTAGGTGCAGTGGGGTTGTTGCTATTGGCAGCAGTGCTAAAGGGGGCAAACCAATGAAACACAAGCAGTTCGAGTCATATAGAAGTTCAGGGACAGCCAACAATATAACTGTAGGGGTGCTGGCAACCATCGGTTTAATTTGTGGAGCCAAGTCATTTACAGGAACTCAAATCAGTTTGGTGGAATATTGCTTCATCCCCGAAACACTGACCTCACCAGATAACCGCGCTAGATACTGCACACCAGATAAACGATACATAATGCCGGAGTCTGAGTTTTATGCCGAAGCTTACGCACCAGCTAACCCGGAGTTTCAACGTGATAATTTTCTGCCTACCAAAGCAACCAGATTAAGGATTATTCCACCCAGTAACCCGAATAAACCGCTTTGGGGTCTAGCCGCAGTCGTGACAACTGGTGGAGCTTTTGCATTATCCAAAGCTAGGGAATGGCGATTAATGCAGCTACTACCCTCAATCAGAAATGAGCTAAAAGCCAACTGGTTGATCAGCAAAATGCGAGAAGGGCTAAGACTCCACAAAGAAAGCTACACCGCCCAACTAGACTACGAATTTCACCAATGGAGTGAAAATCGACGGGCAAGGGCAGCGCAGTTATCAAACATGACACCCCAAGAATTAGCCATATTTACTGAGCAAGTGAGGTTAAGGGCAGAGGCAGAGGCACGGGCGCAACTACAGCAGACCACTGGACAGTCAGCCGGTGCATTGCCGGGGCAGTCAATCAACGATATCGCCAGGGGTGACGATAAAGTAACTGGCTCTCAACCGCAGGAATTACACCCTAATAGCGGTGGAAGTCTTCACCCATCAGAAACTCTTGCCCTCAATACTTTGCAAGCCCTAGCCAAAGCCGATAGTTCCACTGCTTTAGTTGCTGCACCAGGAAGCGGTAAATCAGTCACCCTCAATTATTTGATTGGCAGGATTTTAGCTGATGCCCCAGGCGCGGATATCTGGGTGATTAGTGCTAAGAATGATAGTTTCTGTGGGTTACGAGAGAAAGAAAGAGTTATTGTCTTTGATCAGGAGAACCCAGACCTAGCCAAAGATGTAATTGACAGCTTTTATCTCAACTACAAACTAAGAAAACAGCTACCAGAATCACAACGTGAATCTTTACCACCATTGATTCTAATTTTGGATGACTGGTTGGTGATTGCTGATCAATTAAGCAAGCTTTACTCTGATTGGAATTATGGGAGTAAATTACTTGATATTTTACTGATTGGTCGAGAGTTTAATACTAAATTCATCGCCTCCCTACAGTCTTTTAATCTGGCAGCATTGGGCATTGAAAAGATGGATGCTCAAACAAGAATGTGTCTCAATTTATTGCTGTTGGGTAACAAGTATATTAAGAACGGCAGGGAGCAAGAATCTTATGGTGTACTAGAACTAATTTTAAATAGAGGTGACATTATTCCAGGTAAGCAAGAAAGAGAACAAATTAAATCTAAATACCTGGAAGTTAAAACAGTTTCTTATCAAAATCTCCGTCCAGTCATGATTGCTTCTGTTGGTGGTTTTGTAGTTGCATTAATGCCGAAGTTATCTAATCAAACCCAGTCTATTGCTTCGGAGCAGGAATATTTAGATAGAGTATATGAGCTTGAATTTAATTTAGATGCTGCTCATCATCACCAGCCAAAGCCCTTATCACCAGTGGCTACAAAGATTTATGAATACTTTCAGAATGTCAAATCCAAAACGCCAAAAACATTACGTGATTTGAAGAAAGCAGACAGGTTATCCGGCTATTCAGAACCGGAGTTAATTGATGGTTTAGCTGAATTAGTAGAGAGGGAGAAGATAAATTATGACGGCAATGATAACTACTCCTTGCCTGATTGGTGAGCATGATGCCGTGATGCCGTGGTAACAATAACAGATGTAAAACAGGCTTTTGTGGCTGTCTACGGCATACGGCACAATCACGGCAATCCATGCCCTGTATAGGTCATAGCCTACGGCAGCTTCACGGCAACAAGGACAGTCACGGCAGGGACACCAATAATAAATACCCGAATAAACAGCCATTTATTATTAGAAGATTATCAACATCATGCTGAGAATAGTAATTGTTGAACCAGAAATATTCACACTCTTAGGCTTCAAAAATGCCATTGAACAATCTCCTGATATAGAAGTTACAGGGTCAGCTAATTGTGGAAAGATAGGTTTTCAGCTAATTGAACAAGTAAATCCTGATGTTGTGTTAGTTGATTTAATATTGCCCGACATGAGTGGTTTAGAACTTACTCGTTCAATTAAAAGAAATACTAATAGTAAAGTGGTGATATTTACTAATGAGACTCATTCAGACTTTATTAACTCGGCTTTTCGGCATGGGGCTGATTCTTATATGCTCAAGAGTGCTGATATAGAATTGATTGAACTAGCCATCAAGAGAGCTTACTTTAATGAATGTCTACTCGACCCTAAGCTGGCTAAAAAACTATTAGAAAACCTTTATCACAACAGATATATCAACCCCAACTTCGTTGAGAAAAACTTGATAGATCCACCAAGCGAGCGACAAATACAAGTCCTGCGTTTACTGGCTCAGGGTTTAGTTTTTGAACAGATTGCTAAAGAAATGTTTCTCTCAGTTAGTACAGTCAAATGCTATGCCAGTGATTTATATAGTAAATGGGGCGTGAAGAACCGTTATGAGGCGATAAAAAGAGGGGCAATGCTTGGTTATATCGACTATAACTTGATTGTGAATGAATGATGTATTGGTGGAGAGAGCGAAAGAATTAAGTCGGGGATTGGTGGTAGTTAAATTTTCTCTATCTTCCTTCTTAAGAGAGGCTGGCTACCTACCCATGTTCATTACCCTTCTTAAAAAAAAGCCTTTGGTGATGTTCGACAGAATCTCTGTCGAGCATCTTTAAGTTCTGCGTTTAGGGCATGGATCTCGGCTCCATGCCAAAGACAGTTGAGGAATAGGAAAAACCCGATCAATGAAGCATTGCTAGAAAGTACCGCAAAAGCTTTTATGCTAAACAAGTATAATTACTGACATAAATTGCTCGGTTATTGCTTAGGCTAGGTAGAGTATTCAGATAGAGAGAAAGATGTCTGACCAAACAGTTTTAGCCCCTAAGCAACTAGACTATGGCTTTTTACTCCTCACACACATAGTCTGCGCCGACCAACAAATTCACAGCGAAGAAGCAAAGATCCTACAGGAACTAGCCAATAATAGCAAAATGGGAGAGCGCACTATTGAGGAAATGGAGAAAATCCTCGCGCAAGCAGAAGACTTTTTATCAGTAGAAGATGTAGCTCGGAAAGTTCCACCTGGTAAGCAAAGTGAAACTATGCGACAAATACTAGCACTGGCTTATCTTGATGGTTTCTTCTCTCCCTTAGAACGAGAGATGGTTGATCAGATAGCAGGAATTTGGAGTTTTTCTCAGGGAGAGATAGAAAGACTAATTGAACAAGCTGAAGGCTTTGGTACTCCTAAAGATACTCTTCAAGAGCAGTCAGCACTATCGTTGGGTGCGCGCATCTTAAAGGGAGCAGATTCTTTATTGTCCAGCGTATTGGTGGATAATTTAACAAAAATTGCTCCTGAGAATTTAGGACGACAAATTAAGCAACTACGTCAAGAAATTTTATTATCAGGCCCTGAATATGATAGAGCTATTCAGGAATGTGCAGCGATCGCCACTGAAGATTATAAGTTTGCAGAATTAGCTCTCACAGGAACTAGACAAGCACTTTACAATTTGGGAAAAGGTATCGAAGAACAACTTACGACCATTCAGCGTCAAGCGTCTGGTAAAGGACAAGCGAAAACCGCAGTAGAAGTAGCAAAGCAGCTTGAGGATACTAAGAAGGCTCTTACAGTAAAAATTATTAAAGAAATTGAAAGTGTGCGTCAGTCACTTGCGGCTAAACAACGCGCTCTCAATCATTTCAGCATAGCATTTATGGGTAAAACCAAAGCGGGAAAAAGTACTCTCCATGCCATTATTACAGGAGATGGTTGGGATGGAATTGGTGTAGGTAAACAGCGTACTACTCGTTTTAATAGAGTATATGAGTGGAAAAATATTCGGATTATCGATACCCCTGGAATCGGCGCGCCTGGGGGTAAAACAGATGAAGAAATCGCTGAAAGTGTGATTGAAGAATCTGATGTAATTTGTTATGTTGTCACAAATGATAGTATTCAAGAAACAGAATTTAAGTTTCTCCAACTGTTAAAAGAAAAAGCCAAACCACTAATTATTTTGTTAAATGTCAAAAATAACTTGCGTGATTCTCGGCGCTTGGAGCATTTCTTAGCCAACCCTGAAAAACTATTTGTTATAGATGGACAAAATAGTTTGGGTGGACATATTGAGCGTATTCACCGCTACGCTAAACAACATTACGCTAATGACTACTTTGAGATTATTCCTGTCATGCTTCTGGCGGCACAAATGTCCTCTGAACCAGAACATGAAGGGAATAAGGATAAACTGTTCCAAGCAAGTCAGATTCAGAAGTTTCTGGACTCTCTTCGCTTGTCTTTAGTTGAGTATGGAAAAATCAGGCGTTCACAAACTTTATTAGGCTCTACTGTAGGTGCAATTGACGAACCTAATCAATGGGTAACAGAACAAGGTTATATATATCAAAAATTAGCTGATACCCTAAAAGATAAATACAAAACTATTCGCAAAGACATTCAAAAAGCTGCAAGGGATAATCAGCAATATTTATTGCAACAAATTCAAGCTATTTTCCAAGATGCTTTTAACTCTATTCCATCTTTTGCAGAAGAATATTGGGATGCAGATGAAAGTCGAGCAAATCAAGGTTGGGAGCAAAAGCTTAAAGTTATTCGGTTTGAGCAACGGCTGAGAATTGCTTATGAAGAAAGTAGTCAAAACTTCAATCAAGAAATTGGAGAAATACTTGAAGAAGTTGGTAATGAATTACAAATTGTTGCTCGATTAACTAATAATAATTTTAAATTTAAAGAACAGGATACAGATTTATTCCTGCGGAATTTAATGAAAATGGGTGGTAATCTCCTTGTCATAGCAGCACCTCTTATAGGCTTATTCATCCCCCCCGTAGCGGCAGTTGTAGGAATTATAGGTTTTGCTCTTCACCAAATTTCTGGATGGATAAAATCTAAAGAACAGAAGCGACGTGAGGCTGTACAAAATATTTCTAAATCTTTGTCTAATCAACTTACTAATCATCAACAAAATATTATTCAGCAAGCTCAGAATGATTTTAATAAATATACTGATGCAGTAGCTGATAGTATTAATATTTATTTTCAAGAAATGATTAAAGGTTTGGAAATTATTTCTAAACAACTTGAAACAGCTAAAAGTAGGTTAAATGATAAATCCAATTACATTAATCGTGCTTATGCTAAACGCATAATTGATTGGGGTGTTGGCAAGCATGAACCCCTCACAGACGAAGTAATCATCAAAATAATAGCGAAAGTGGAGCGTGATTTTGGTAGTAGTATGAAAATTCATACTAAATCTAAATTACGGTTAAGCAAATCTTTAAGAGATATCACACGAATTTTACAAGAAGATATCTCTATTCAAGCTAGTAACGAAATATAGGAGAATAAAATAACCATGAATCAGAATAAACAAATATTGGATGCTGCTGCTGTTAATGAGAAATTCAAAAATATCTTAGTGAAATTTGATCACATACTAGCTCAAAGTAAACATATTGAATTATCAGCTATTCGTAAAAAACTGCGTGAGGACTTAAAAGCTTATCATCAAGAGGGAATTTTATCATTAGCTTTTGTTGGTCAATATAATGCTGGTAAATCTACCACAATTTCTGCTATTACAGGACGACGTGATATTCGCATTGATTCTGATATTGCAACAGACAAAACTGCTAGTTATGCTTGGAACAGCATCAAAATTATAGATACACCCGGACTTTTTACAGACCGAAAAGACCATGATGAGATTACCTATGATGCTATCAATAAGGCGGATTTATTAGTCTTTTGCTTGACATATATGCTGTTTGATTCGGTTACGGTAGCTAATTTTTTAAAATTAGCCTATGAAAAAGCTTATCGCTTTAAAATGATGCTGATTGTCAATAAAATGTCAGATGAAGCAGGAGAAGAAGCGCAAAAAATTGCTAATTATCGTCAAAGTTTGAAAGAAGCAATTAAACCTCATAGTCTAGATGAATTTCCTGTATGTTTTATTGATGCTAAAGATTATTGTGAGGGTGTAGATCAAAATGATGATTTTCTCATTGAAATTAGTCGATTCCAAACTTTCTTGGATGAATTGAATAAGTTTGTTAAAAACCGTTCAGTATTAGCTCGGTTTGATACACCAATCAGAATAGCACTCAGTTGTGTTGATGAAGCTCAGTTGATTTGTACACGCGATGATAACCAAGATTCAGCTTTTTTAGAGGTATTAACGCGCTTATCTCGCACAGTTCGGAAAGAGCGTGAACGCCTACGTATAAAAGTTAATAATATAGCTCTACAGATGTCAGTAGCAATAGCGAAGGAAGGTACAATTCTTGCTGCTGCTGTTGGAAGTGAGCAAGATTTTATAATGCTAAATAAACAGACTGAAATCAATGTAAAACAGCACTATGAAAAAGCAGAAAGTCAACTTCAAGATGTCATAAATACAGCAGTTGAAGATATTCGGCAAGAAGTTGAAGAATTTCTTCAAGGTAATCTCGTACAAACTTTCATAACTTGCTTAGAAAAAAGACAAAGTATTTTTGCTGATAGTGTTAACGGTGATATGGATTTAGAACGAATAAAAAGTCAAATTAATTGGCTCAAAGATATTGGTGAAAAAGCAGGAGTTGAAGTCAGCAATTTTGCCAAACGAGAACTTTTGTCTACGGCTAGTAGTAGCGGTGGTTTTTTGCGTTCTATGGATGTAGCAGGTAGTGGTTTACATCAGACAGTATTAGCTGTAGGACAATTTGTAGGCTTTGATTTTAAGCCTTGGCAAGCGGTTGGTATTGCTAAAAATATCGGTAACGCTGCGATGTTTCTTGGGCCAGCAGTGGCGTTGATTTCATTAGCAACAGATGCTTATACAGCACAACAGGAACAGCAGCGAGAAAAACAAATGGCAGATGTTCGTAGTGATATCACTAGCCAGTTTCAAGCAATTGCTAAAGATTTAGAAAATCAGATTGAATCACAACTACGGGAATTTGAACAACAAGTTTACGGGGAAATTGAACAGCAAATTGCAACAGCTCGTCAGAAAGAAGAAAGTGCGATCGCAGCTTCTAATACTTGGGTTAAACAATTATTAGAAGTACGCAAAGATTTTGATTTGATTCTCCGCTATATAACCAAGGCGACAGTCCACACAGCAAAAGCTCATTAACCTCAATGGTATTTCTCAAAAAATGGGGACGAAAGACCTGATTTGTTGTTACTCCTTGGTTTTTGTATTATTTGTAGTTTTGATAGCAATATTGCTATCAACTATTGCCATCCCTACCTCTGCTAAACACACACTTTTACACCCTAACCCCGAAAGATGGATAGTGGTGTTCGTTGACCGTCAAATCACGTACTACTTCGTCAGCCCTTACACTTTCATCGCCGAAAATTTGCCCCTATCGTCCTCCCTAACTGTCAATTATCTGACAAATACTTTTCAAACCCCTCCCCCTCCCTTGTTGAGACATAGTGTGAAAAGCTATACTTCCCCACTTTGTAGTACATTTGTACAAACGAGAGAACTATTCATCACAACCCCTAGTGAGCTATGGGGTTTTTTCTTGGGAATATTGATATATTCCTTATCGTTAATGTAACTACTGTTTCACTTAACAGCAAACAATCAGTTAAGAAGTTATAATTTATATTGGTGCTGCTTCTTATGTTTGTCTTCTGTGAGGGAATAGGCGTTTTGGAAAATTCATAAACTTTTGCAAAAGTTAAGTAATTACTTTATTGATCTCTGTTGTGAAAAGATAAGCCTGATTGAATTTTGATAACAACATTTAGTATGCTAAAAAGCATACTAAATTAATAGTAATTTACTTCCGGCTAGACAACAAGTATATAGACTCTTCATGCTTAACCAAAGGAGAGAAAACGTTTGTCCGACGGCAACTTCTTTTCTCTCCTTTAAAATTATTACCGTTCTTTAACCAATTCTGCCTCTTGTTTTTCTTGGAATAATTTATTCTTTGGAAACCTCTTAATGCTCCTTCAACAGCAACCCCAGAAATCATGAGTTTTATATCTTGCTTGTTTGTAGACTGGTTACTTGTTTTATTATTTCCCTGTTGTGCTAATGGTAATTTAAATAAATTACTTACTGAACCTTCTTGACCCTGACTTCTAGTGGATAATTTACTTTCTTCCATGCCATCATGCTTCCATAAATCAGAAAAAATGGTCTCTCGGTCTAAATCAGAATCATCTGTCATTTGAAGAGCCAAATCATCTACAAGTAAATCCATGTCGTAGGCGATTTGTTCATCTATACAATCAATTAAGTCACTTAACTTTATGTTATTTACAGCTATCTCCAAGATTTTCTCTATACGCTTGAGTTCATAATCAGATGGAGATTCTATTTTTACTAAACTGTAATATTCTTGGGCTATTTTATTAACCAAGCATTCTGATTGAGTGAAGGCATTTTCTCCTTTTCGGTATATATCTAGGCTATTAACGTCCATTGCTTTAAACAAAATATTACTAGAATAAAGTACATTGTTTACATTATGAACACAGAACTGTTCATAGTAAGAACTAATTAAGTGTGGGGGAACCACTTTGTCACTGCTTATATTAGTGGTGGCTAAGTCTACATTTGTGACATTGCTGGTGATAAAAAAAATAAAATTTTCATAAAACTCTATATAAAACGTTTTTGAGTAAATGTACTTAAAAAATGTATTTCCAAGCAAACTGCCCAGGATGACAATTTTTAAACGTTTTAAACTTAATCATAGTAAGCGTTTTCTGCTTTTTATATCTATACAAAGTAATACAAGCGTTACAAATAAACTAGTTTAATTTATTTAACAACGCTTCAATAAGCTTCACTGCGTCTTTCAGGAGAGTTGTTAGAGCTATATCCTCAACATAAGCCCGAACTCCTCTGAAAGCCTATTGTTCCGTTACAAGATTCTACTGGCTATTTTATGCGATAGCTAGTGTAGTGGTTATATCTGGTGATGTCACTAGTCACGTTTTAGCTGTTAAATACCACTAGTAATTTACACGCATCACTTGAACTGGAGTAAACCACGAACCAATCAGTATTTGTTGTAAGTAGGGCAAGCGGCAAAGGCAACCTCTCCTCAAAACTAGCTAGGCAGTTCATTTTGGTATACTTTCGTCACATTTTTTTAGTCAACAACCACTATTTAGTTATCAGTCTGTGAAAGGCAAGCAATATATTTTTACAAAAATCCTTCTTAAGGGAGATGATAAGTCAAGAACATGACAAACGCAAGATCCAGCAACATCCAGGCGGTTCAGCAAATATTACGGGCCAAATGGCTTTTAATCCACATTAGAAATCGGTTACACACGCTAAAAATTAATACTGTCTTGTCAGAGGAAGATGTGATTCAACACGTAATTCTGTGTTTAATTGAGGCACTCCGCGCTGGCACACAGATTAATCACCCAGTAGCTTGGGCAAGGTTAGTCAGTGAGCGTTATGTCAATAACAAGTATAAAAAGTATAGAATGACTGAAGCTACAGAATTAGACAAAATTGAGCATCTGGCAACCCGGAATAATCAAGAAAATCGTTGCTATGAAGACGAAGCGGATCTGATGCAAAAAATTGAGCAGTTAAAGCCTATTAGCAAGCAAATTTTGATAATGCGCTTTTTTGAAGGTTTATCTTGGAATGAAATAGCTTATCTTCTCTCAAAGCAAGAGAATAAAAATCTTAATGCAGTAACAATGCGTAAACGTGGAGAAAGAGCTATTAATGAGTTGCGCTCATACTATGTAAATGAATCAACTGCTTGATTTTCCAGCAATTTAGCAAGTATTGATAATTTTTGATATTTTAGGTATGAACTGCCTCCATCAACTAATAGGAGGCTCAAAAGCCTGACTAATATTTTAATATTTATATTTTCTCAAAAAAATCCTAAAATCCAATTAGTATTTGTCACAAATTAAGATTTCTTACTACTAAATAAATGTAACATTTAAATGGAGAAAGCAAAATTTATGAGAGCTAATAATTTGAAAGATTTAGTTTTAGCATCTGTTGTATCGATTTTAGTATTAGGCTCATTAGCACTAGCAATAATTGATGAAAATTACCGCTCTACATTTGTAGACTTAGCTAAGGTTGGAATCGGTGGTTATATTGGAATAACAATTCCTAAACCTCCTACTAAATAATTCGGATGTAATGCCCTGACGGTTAACTACCGCAGGTAAACTATTTTAGGGAATGAAACGCCGATAACAAATAGATTTCAATTTTATGAACGCTGCAACACTTGAATTCTTGTATTCCGATTATCTGAATCGCTTGTAATTCCGGCTAAAAGTTTGCCATCAGGACTGACAACGAAGTGATGCCTACCAGAATCAATAAGGCTTTGAGTTTCCATTTACCGGACTTGAAAATTTTCATCTGATTAACTTTTCTCACTCCGAATCCTTCAACATCCCCGTTAACAACTCCGACATTTCCCACAAATCTTTATTCCGGTTGTCATCATAAATCATCAGCGTTCGTGGGTTAGCATGACGGCTCAACTTCTGCACCTTTCTGATATTCCCATCAGTGGCATCAAGTGCCGCCGTAATCGCCGAATGCCTGACCCTGTGCGGTGGTGACATTGGTTTCTTTACACCCGCTTTCTTAAAAGCCGTTTTCTTGGCATTACCTGATTCTAAAACTGGGGAACACAACTCAATAATAGTAACAAGCTTACTTAAGGAGATTACCAAAAATTAGCTAAAAATTAATACCTGTGCATCTGTTTGATATAGGAATAGAGAATTTCGCGTTCGTCTTGAGGATTGACAATGAAGCACTGTTGTCCAACTGCATGATGGCAGAGAACAACAACACGCCCTTGTGGACAAACTCCTAAACAACTGGTGCTAACTACCCGATATTTCCCCCACAATCCATCAAATTTTAAACGAGATTTCAACCAGTTTTGTAAGTCTTCGGAGGCTGTTGTACTTCTATTAATTCGATGAGAACTGCCGTTAAATTGCTCGACTGCACACTGCGAACAAACTAGCACTAAACCGTTGTGCCACTGAGGAACGAAAGTGGGAATGGGAGGAATAGGAATCGCTGGCGGGTGAGAAGCTGGAGGAGAACTGGGTTGCTGAGTGGATGAGAACTGCTGAACAATTTGCCGTAGTAGTGCCAAGATACGTTTAAGCAGTTTCTTCATAAAGAGTGGCTTTGCTATTTCTCCAATAGCATCACCTAAATTGACCGTTAAGTTTGTAATCTAGGATAGTGTTGAATAATCACCAAGTCCTATCAGTCCCAATCTCATGGGCATCTATTTCGATAAAGCAGCAATCCATGTCAGCATGAGAGTCCATTTCTTGTATTAAATCCCAAACTTGCTTATCCAAGTCCTCATCATTTTCGTAGGGGATAGTGAGAATGTACTCATGGCTATTAGGAGTAGTTTTTTGAGCATTGTAGAAAGATAGGCAGAAACGCTCGATATGTTCTCGAACTTTCTTTTTACGCCGAATAAATTTATTATTATTTTCTACTCGCAACCACAGCCGAATTTGTGCTGATTGCTTAACTACTTCTGACTCAAGTCTTGGCTTATCCACCAGTGGGGCTGTAGTTTCATTGTGTATAGATGCAGGTGTTGAAGATTCGCCATCAGTGGTCAATTCAGCAATAAACTCATCTAAAGCTTGGGCAATGCGGTCTTTTGACTCAGTACGTTTTGACACACGCCACTGTTGCACAATGCGATCGCGTATTGCCTGATAATCAGTTACAGATACTTTGTTATGTAACTTATCTTTTATCTGTAACTGGCTCTGTAACTCTTGCCTAACAACTGACAATTCCGCCGTTAGGCTATCAACTTTCCCAAAGCTTGTGCTAACAATTCCGACTTTCTCTGTAACTCATTCTGTAACTCGACCACTTCTGCTGTTAATTTCTCCACATCCTCTGGCTTGGAAAAAGACTTTATCTGTGTAACTTTCTTTTTAGGAGTAGGATTGCTCAGTTGGTAGGCGATTTCGTCTAACTTGGTTATAGATAAATCTTCACCTCGCCCTATGTAGCATTTTCTGAGAACACCGCCAACTTTTCTGTAACCGTACCAGTAACTAGCTTGTCCTTTGCTTCCTTTCTCTTTACGAGCAGTGTAAGGTGGTTCATTGTTATTGGGAACATAACGAAAAGATTGTGCAGTCTCTAACCACTTCTGCCACTTGTGCCACTGCTTATTTATTTCAATAATGTTCGTGCTGTTATGAGGTGAAAGTAACCCCTCTCCTACTACTGAAAGTCTACTCATCCTAGTTACCGATAATTTATCTGTAACTACTGTATCTTTAACTCAAATACTTTGTAGCGATTGCCCTTTGATTTCCGTCTAGACTGCCGTGTAGACGCTGGTGGAGAGAAAAATGATATCGGTTTTGATAGCAACGATGGAGTAACCAGGGGTGTAGAAGCGAGTATAGACAGTTGAGACAGCCCCAACATGAACGAATACTATTAGTGCAGACCATACCTCTAAGTGGTCACTGTGTGTGCTGCAAGGATAAGCAAGTTTTATCAGCCAACGGAATAATGAGGGTTGTAGCGTTCACGCTGTAGGGCTGATTGATAAGCCTGAGTTAAGCGTGTGTCATCGCTGACGAAACAATAGGGTTTTCGGGCAGTTACATTGTTTAATTGTCCGAAGTCAGTGAGGAAGCAGCCGATTTTTTGGAAGTCTGCGGATAAGTCTGAACAACTTATCCTTACACAAGTGAGGTGCGATCTCTACTGGATGCCGCATTGGGAGCAATTTAAAGGGGTTGGTATTGAGCCAATGCCTATTACGTAATAAGGGTGTGTTATTTTAATAAATGTAAAACTTATAACTAACTGTCATTAGTAAAATGACTAGTACAAAAGGAAACAAACCTAATAATAATGATAACGAACTGATAAGATATTTTAAGGAAAGAGGAATAGTATTTGCTTGCATAGTAATAGATTGTTTTTTTATTGCAATTTGGGTATTAGCAGTATGGGTTACAGATAAATATGTAATTACTCCCCTTGCCCTAAAAGGTGTCGATAAGTTAGCATTAGATATTTTTCAATGGGTATCAGGAATAGCTACATTACTAACTCTTTTAGCTTATACAGTAAAAGATTTATATGTAGTTTTTGTTAAAATTCGGGATGAGATAAATGATAATGGAAAGAGAATACCATAATAAATTACCTTTAGAATATCCATTCAAGAAAGCTATTAGAATTTATTTAAGTAGATTTAATATAATATTATTTGAATTAGTTATTTTTATTGTCATACTAGGATTAATTACGCTTTATTCCTATTTAGGATTAGCAAGTGTATGGATTATAGGTATTGCTTTATTTATAATAATTTTTATATTAGTTGACAAGCTAAAACTTGCAACTGAGTCTGTAGATAAACAAAAAAAGCAAAGTTTAATAGTCAGGGATATTTCACCTATTTTAGTTATCCTAGTTGCTGGTTCGCTTTCTTTAGCAATTATTAATAAGGATAACACCCCTGTATATGTTGATATTGTAAAAATAGCAATGGGTTATGCTTTGGGATCGAACATGATAAAGCTTCGAGAGAGCAAAAAATCGAAAGACAATGATGAATCTAAAGAGAAAAATAATTGAAGATCCAGAATTACATCGTCTCATAGCTGTTAGTAAATTTAGATAAAGACTTGACAGTTCAAAAATGTTGAGGCATATATTTAACTGCTTGGATACAGTTGGGTCAAAATGACCAGCGAACGCCTTTTTCCCCTGCCGACTTGGTGGTAGTTCCGGGTTCTCGGCAGGCGTTACAGGGGCATTAGTGACAATCGAGCAAAAACTAGGTTAATGTGATATTCTAGCTTTCAAAAATCTTGTTTCTGCTTTTCTATAATCTTCTAAACTAGATGCCAGAATCATCTAAACTAGCAACTGTTCCAACCAGGATCGCCAAAAGTGGACAAGACCCTTATTGTGGTTTTTTAGCTATGACGTGATTGGTAAATCGCAATTCTAAAGATAGAAGAATTACCTAAATCTTATTTGTACTTAGCCAATTTATAAGCTCATAAACTTTTTTCAAATACTCAGGGAATGTTACTAGATAGGCATATAGAGGTTCTCTGCGTATTTCTTTTCCTGTAGGATGACCAGCATCATTTCTTGTACTTCTAATTATAGAAAACAGTCCAATTAAATAGTTATCCAAGTTCTCTTTTAAATCTTTTGGTAAAGATGGCATGATTTTGGTTTTTAGAATATTTTGAAATTCATCATGTTTTCTCTTGATTGCGATAGTGTCTGTCTTCTTTTCAAAGTCTGTCTGCTCAGTGGGATTTGATATTGCTGCTTTACAAGCCTCAATTAAAAGTAGAATAGCCTTTTCAGATGCACATCCTAATGTAATTACAGATGACAGAAGACAATGAATTCTAAATGCCTTCAAGCTTTCTTCTAAATATGCAAGTATTACATCATCAATGTTGGGTATAGTCCGAATCGCCGCTAAGTAGCCGTCTGGATCATAGGGCTGCGGTGGTTGGCTAATGAGAACAGTTTTTCCGTACTCTGAAATATGATACCAAGGTAAACCCTGGTTTAATCCGTCTCCTAAGCCTGGTCTAACTATTCCTTCTGTTATCAAATCCCAAATAATGTCCTCTACCCAAATTTTATATTTTCTTGAAAGTTCATATCTTGGATTCAAATGATTTTCTCTAGATGGATTCTCTGCAATACCTTTCCGAACTGCTAAATTAGCAATATTAGAATATAAACTTGATATTTGTCCTGAGATGGAAGTTTTTAACTCCTCAATAACTAAAGTTCGGGTTTGTTCATACGATATATCTAATTGAACTGTTAAATCGTTAGACAACATAAAAACTCCGCTTGAACTTAGTAAAAATGTAATAAGGTAAGGCTGCTCTGATATTGACAATCAATTTCCATCTTGCTGTCTCTATTATCTACCTGAGCTAGCCTTCAATATAATTGCTATCTTGAGAAAATTCAAATACCTTTAAAATTACGGTTAACCGTAAATAAAAGTAGGAATTGTATAGTAGTTGTAGCGGGTTAGTTGAAATAATAACTATATTCTCTATCTTTTCTTATACCGTGAGTCTGTCTAGCTTTTAAAAGCTGGTATCTGAATTACTATTAATCATCCTTCTTCAGCATTCCGGTCAACAATTCCGACATCTCCCACAGGTCTTTATTCCGATTATCATCATAAATCATCAGCGTTCTGGGGTCAGCATGACGGCTCAACTTCTGCACCTTTCTAATATTCCCATCAGTGGCATCAAGTGCCGCCGTAATTGCCGAATGCCTGACCCTATGCGGTGACATCGGTTTCTTTACACCCGCTTTCTTAAAAGCAGTAGCCACTATTTTATAGATGGCATCCGTAGTCAATCTATGCCCAGTATTATGAAAATCTAACGCCGTAAAAATTGGTAAATTGGGATTCAAATCCCCTCGCGCAATTAACCAATCAGCTATCGCCGCCGCCACATCTTTGGACATATCTAAATATTCTTCATTCGTTCCCTTACCCTTCCCCAAAACCCTCAACTTGCGCCCATAAAAATCAAAGTCACCCACATTTAATTGACATATCTCCTGGCGACGTAAAGCCAAACCCCACAGCACCAAAAAAATCGCATAGTTGCGCTTACCAATCAAACTCTCCCGGTCAAACTGCCCAAGCACCAGTGCTATTGTCTTGCTATCAACACCTCGCGTATCTCGATATGCCTTGACCTTCTCCCCTTCCACATCCTCCAAGGAATAATTGCACACCCCCAGCTTGCGTCCCATCTTCGCCAAGGACTTAATCGCCGCCAACCGCCGATTAATGGTTGCCTCCCGCACAAGAGAAGCTATCAATTTCGCCTTATATTTCAGCACCACCATCACCGCTTGCTCTCGCTGCAAGTGCAGAAACTCCAGCACACTATCCCCAGTCGGTGGCAAGCCCGTCATCTTGATAAAGAAATCCCGCAAATCTTTCTCGTAAGCACGCCGAGTATTGGGGTTACGCTTGTCTGCCAACAACTGCGCCAACACATCCGGGTCTTTATCAAGCTGTGCGTCAAAATATCGAGCGATCGGTGCATCTAAACACGCCTCCAACTCAACTTTTACTAATTCCCCAAACATTGGCTCATTAGGCATAATTGCTCACTATTACGTTATTGATAATGTATGTTTCCAATAACGTACATCATACCTCGGTGGGTGACGGCATAAATGTTTACACCTCGTAAGAGTAAAATACGCCTTGCGGAAGTAGTCAGGTGTCATTTGGCTATGCTAAGTCTGTAATTTCCGGCTTTGATAGCAAAATTGATAGCTAAAAGTGGGAGATGTGGTGCAGATGTCTTTGAGGCAAGTCAGTTTATAAACCACCCTAGCAACGCCACCCATGCCTTGATGAAGCGAAGCGATCGCCGGAAGCCAAATAATTCTGGTTATAGTTTTAATTTATTAATCAGCTTTCTAGATTATTTTTCATGAAACTTAGAGTGTAGTGCATGAGATGGGAAACCTTCACGCACTAAAGTATGACCATTCATGTAGTCGTTATCTAATATCCCATAACATTTAATTTTTTGTGCTATTTCTATCACAAAATCATTATTGAATACTACCCCAAAGTATGTGCTACCCTTGAAATTCTTACCTATCCACGTTGGATCAATTACTTCTCCATTACTATTGACAAGCCAAGCATGAGATACAGCTATAGAAATATCATCACCAATAGCAAATCCCTCGCAGTAATTTAATCGAGAGAAATTTATCAGTGCTTTTAAGCAGTTTTCAAAACATGATTTTGGTTGACCTTTAAATGGAGATTTGACCTGTTTTTCAAAAGATTTACCATTGGCTAATATCAGACTTTGGATGCTTTTATGGCGAAAATCAGAACGAGTATTAAGGTTATCAATTAAGTCAGCTTGCTCTTTTAATATTGCCAGCAGACGGTCTAAATTATGATTCATGACTATATTAATAATAATTAGTATGTATTTATGAATTTTTCTGTATTAGCTAGATATTAAACCACCAATACTTATGAAGTCCTGTCATTTTGGAGCCAGCTACAGCGTGTTCATCAGCCCATGTTAGTGTACTACCATCTCCACACTCGTAACCATCCCCACCAAATTTGCTTACCCCCTCTTCTACTACTTGCATCATCACTTTAATAATCATTTTCTCACTTACAGAAATATTATAATGTTCTAATAGTAAAGCTTTGATATCTTTAGTATTAACATGGTCAAAAAATCTAGGCTTTTCTTGAAGAATACTAATAATCAAAGTTTTTAATTGTTCTGATTTCATTGTTTTACATAGGCATTACCATATTTTTATTTTATACCTATTGTTTGACTCAAAACATCATTTTATAGGTTTTAACCAACCAACACATTTTTCATAATGAAATTTCTCAGATTCACAATCAGCAATTCTAACAATATCTTTTTGATGGTAAGGAAAAGAGAAAGAGCCGAGATATCCTTGTTTTATTGAACCATCTTCTAATAATAAAAAATAAATTCCATTGTCTTCTGGTATCCCTTCAATTAGTTCAAACTTTAATATTTTATTTGACATTTTAATTATCCTTGAACGAATCGCTAAAATCCTTGTTGTTCTAAACTCTTTAGTTTTTCTAGTTTCCGATTCAAAAGGGCTGCATCTGTCTCAGGTTCACCATCTTCACCTTGCCTGCGTTCCTCTTCCAGCCATTCCAACAGTTCGGCTTTGGGACGAAATGAGATTATAGGACGTTTTTGATTGTACTTTTCTTGTGACTCATAAACTCTATCTCGGTTAGCTTCATTCCAAAGCTGTTGGTTAGACTTAGCAGACGATTTGGCTTCAGAAAACTCTGACATTACCTCAATTTTGAGATAGCCTCCTTTACTCTTAAACTGCCAATTATTGTTGTAATAATCGAAGTGTTTTTTAGCTCCTTTTTCTGTTTTCCATCGCTTGCACAAATGTAAATCTTTATTAGTCCAAGCATATTCAAGATTAGAGTCAAATGTGTATAGCCAACCCAAAGGCTCATCATCTTTGGTATAGCAACAGTATCCGTAGTACATTTTATAAAATTGCTAACCTGATTAATTAATAATGCTTACTTTTTGTTGCAGGGAATATGCAAATTTTATCGCTTCGTCAATATTCTCAAATTCTTGTTCACCGACGAAATTTTTCCAGTCCAACATAAAGTTAATGACTCCACGTTTCATACCAGGATAGAAAGTTACACTCACTGAATGCTCTCCTTGCGTTTTATTCAGTGGTTCAAGAATCTTAAAAAGTTCGTCTATTTTGGACTGTGCATTAGTCATTTTAATTGAATATAGTTTTTACTTCTAATATGTTCATCTTTTTCTATTTGTCACGACATTAAACTCAATTCCAGCATTGCCTCAGTTTGCGTTAACAACCTACCAGAGTACGGCGATCGCCAACAGACTCCCGGCTGTTCTGAGTTCTCTTCCTTACACCATCCGTTTGCATATAGCTTTTGTGCGTCAGCATCACGTTGAATAATCCCTGCAACGATTTCTCTAGCCTGTGCAAGTGTATCCACTCGCCGCAGCTTGCTTTTCTGATTGCTACTAACTAGAAATGGAGTTGCCCCGCTTCTATCTTTAATCAACCAACCCTTATTTGTGTTACTTCTTCCAGGTATCCCATTGGAATAGTAAGTATTGCAGACGTAAAATCTGCCATCAGGAGTCAGATATTCACCTGTCTCAATGCGTTGCAACTTCATGATGATTTTGGGGATAGCTAAAATGTGCGATCGCTTACTCTAATATTTTACATAGTTTACTATGAATTTACAATCTATGCGCTTAGTTAAATAGCAACTACAAACACATTTTCATAATGCTAGCGTAAGCCTTCTAAGCACTTTTGATGGACTGATAGTTGAATGCAAATGCTGGGCTTTAATTAAGGCGATTAGCAATAATCTCTATTAATTTTGCTATTTCATCAGGTTTCGCATCCTCTGAAGGGATAATAGATATTAAAGACAAAGAATGTCTATCCAAGACTTTTTGTGTGTGGACTGGAAGATTAGCATAAGTGCATCCGTTTAATTCTGTCCTAACTTCTAATCCACTTAAAACTAATTGATTACTGTAAAAATCTACAATTGCTTTTAATTTTTGTTTACCATCAATCACTTTGTATGTATGATATGACATCTCGTAGAGAACAATTGGCATTACAGGTAAATTAAGAATAAAAGATTCAATTAGCCGAGATTTTTTAACCTCACTCCAATCAACAGCAGATTGACTATTACTACCAATTATCATGTAGTTAGGATTAGACCTGATATTTTCAAATAATCTAGGTAACTTTATCCTGTCAATTTCTTGAAGTAATCTATTTACGCCGGATTCATATTTGGCATTGATTTCATCGTTTGTCATCATGATGATTCTTTTCCACCCATTACAAGAACTGGCTCAATCCAGACTAATTTTCTTTGCTGTCTGCCTTCTCCATAAGGCTGATTACGTAAAAAGCCTCTGCGCCAGTGGACGCTTTTAGTGCCATGTGTACCGCTACTGCCTTCACTGTTTTGTGTCCCTTCACGTTTGAATCTATATCCTTGTCCTAGCCAAAGTGGTTGATAAAAATCCTGCGCTTGCTCCTTACCAAACCCTCTATTAACCCTAACTACCTCGCTTGTTGTATCTACAAGTTCAGGACGACATTCCATTATCAAAATTAATCGGAGTAAAATGGAGTGCAAATACTCATTAAATCCTGCGACTACTTTTGGATCAATATCTTGAGAATCGGTATAAGTAAGTTTTTGTGCATCAAGTTTAAATCTGCGGCAAAAGAAACTAGATCCATCAGTTGCTGTCCAATAAAGGATACCAACTTCACTGTCATAATTCCAAAAAACAGCATCAACGCTCTTATTTTCAGGAGAAAGAATTACACCTTTGGGCAGCATAAACATTCCTGTTTTCATTGCCCAGTTTAAACTGTCAATTTCAACAGTTAAATCCGATTGCAGCAATGCTTCTAGCAAATCTTTGTTCACCCAATATGCCGGACATTTAGCTTGACCAACTTTAAACAAAGTATAGATAGTAATGTACCTTGACTCTCCAGGGTCAGTTATTAATTTACGTTGCAGTTTTTGTTCTTCTACATAGTAGTAAATATCTGCAACCAAACCACACATTTTCTCATAGCTTTCATACCCATCTACAGGTAAAGTAGGACGAATAACAATTTGCTGGTACCAACCTTTGGGTTTTTTGATCATGCAGCACGCCTTGAAAACTCTTCACGATGCCATTGTAGTGAATCCCGCCTTGGATAATACTGCTCTTGGGCAGGTAAAATTATGCGATCGCCCTCAAACTCTCTCATTGGTTTAGCATTAGGGGAAACTTCCCGCAGGTTATCAGCAACGATGATGCTGTAATCGTTGTCAATCGTGAACCAGAATCGGTCAAATGCCCAATGATGATTTTTGCACAGTGATAACCCGTTATCAATGCGGTCGTCGTAGAACTGGGAAAATGGTTTGATGTGTGACCCGTCCACAATGTTCTGTCCGAGTGAGTCAAGCACCTGTAACCCGCAGAAGGCGCAAGTGTGATTGTAAGTTGAGACAACGATTTTACGAAACGCCCCATCCCGCACAATTAAATCTTGCTCGTCCTTGAGGTCTTCTGGTTTGTAGACTTTACCACCAGTGCGTCGCAACTGTTCTTGAAGTTCAGCAAAAGCATTGACTGTTAGTAGCGGTTCGATATCCTGTGTACGCTCGTTAAACCACGAATCAATGAGTGTGTGGGTTAATACAGTGCGCTCACTCTCGTTTTGCAGCAGTGACCACAATTCATCATCAAGGTAAGCATACTCTACTGTTTCCATAATGGTGCTGGGAGTCCTGATTTTTATTTTGGTAGCAATTAGTGATTCAAATCCCAGTTTCATTTGGTAATGCCAAAATCCATCACTGGTAAGGTGATAGAAGGGTAAACCTATATCTGGCTTGCGCTCTGTTTCTAAATGACTCCACAGTTTGAGAAACGTGGCGATGAGTTCAGCAGATAGGGGAATTTGATTTTTAACTATCTGCCCAGTACTTATCATTTCAATTACTGACAGTAGCAAAATTGGCTTATTTGGCGCACCAGGGCTAACATTTAAGCCTTTCTTTCCAGCAACAGATCGAGGAGAAAACTTCTTAACGTAGTAAGCTAAATCTTTATTCATTTGCAGCCATGCGCGAATATCGATGTACACGTAACGCATTATACTCACACGACTGTGCTGGGCGTGATGACCTAAGAGAACGCCAGGGGCATTACATCTGGGCAATCAACGAAGAAGCTGCATGGCAAGAAATGGCACGGCGGTATCCAGATGAAACCGAAGCGGGGTTTACTGTGGAAGAGTGGGAAAGTTTTGAAGTTAAGGTAGTAGAAATCAAACGCGATGAAAACGGGGATATTATTGATTCATGAAAACTCTGAATTGGATTGACAAATCTGCATGGGCAGAGGGTGAATGGCAACAAGAACCAGACCGAATTGAATGGGTTTATCTGGGATTACCTTGTTTAATAGTCAGGCAAGACCCAGGTTTTTTGTGTGGCTATGTGGGTATTCCTCCAACTCATCCTTATTATGGTAAGGATTGGACAAACAACGGATTAAGTTGCATTCAAGTTCATGGAAAAATTACGTTCTCTAAAGCATCTCAGCAAAGTGATGACCCCAAAGCAGTTTGTCATCAACTATTACCAATAACTGATAATTATTGGTGGGTAGGCTTTGACTGTACCCATAATGAAGATATTTCTCCAATTATTGTGAATATTTTTAATTATGGGGATGCTACATATAAAAATTTAAAATTTGTCAAAAATCAAGTTGAATATTTGGCACAGCAATTAAGTACCTTGAAAACAGAATAAATTATGTCATCAGGCAGCATCATTATTAGCACAATTCTCAAACACGATAATAAGGTCGCAAGTTATAAAATCGCCTTGCTACGTGCCATTAATGATGTCGTCCTCAGCTTCCCTGACTTGCGGAACAGGAACGCGGATGTAGCTGTTCCTTTACGGGTACTGGCTCAGTTTTGGGTTGCTTATTATTGGCCTTTTGTTAAACCAAATGAACCCATTTTACAAGGGACAAGAGCAATGCTTGATGGTCAATTGCGAAATGATATCTTGTTTCGCCCTCAACTAGAGAAATTACGCTGTAAATGGGAATTAAGTGTGGGTGGAGCCTCAAGACCCAGCGATGGATTTTACCTCATAAATGAAATGAGAATCCCTCGTAAATATCAAGGCTACTCAAAACCTCTACATAAAGCTTATCAAGCTGCCCTCACTGCTATTAGTAAAGCAATTGAGCAACCAGTTAAATATACAGGGATTGGACATTGGAGTGTGTTTGATAAACCCTTAAAGTATGCACAAATTAGCTATCAAGTTGTAGCAATTCCTGGTACTAAAGCCGAAGACAAATGTTTAATAATTAAATCTGACCTATGGCAAACTTTTGGAGAAATGTCATTATGGATTGAAGCCCTTTGCATTCATGAATGGTGTTTGTTCACAGAGAAAGTGCAAAAGGAAAATCAGTCAACAGTGCATCGAGGTTTTATTTATCAGCTATTAACAGATAGACCAGACACCCGCAGACCTTTAACTTGGGAACGTAACAATGTAGATTTACTGTTAATGGAAGGAACTGAGTTTGATTGCCCGTGGACACACAAGCGAATTGCTTCTGGTACTCGGTATGATTTAGACCACCTTTTACCTGTATCTCTCTACCCCATCAATGAACTTTGGAACTTAGTACCTGCTGACCCTAATTTCAATTCACACACCAAGCGCGATCGCTTACCTTCTCAGGCGAAATTACAGCAAGCTAAACCTTCTCTGGAGTTGGCTTACAGAAACTACAGCACCTCTGGGTTACTCTCACTAGCGCTTCAAGAAGATGTGGCTGTCAGATTTTCGAGTGTCTTTGGTGATGCTGCTTGTTTTCCTGGTGTACTATCAGCTGCTGTTGTTGACTTGATTGATATTTTTGCTGAATCTCGCAACCTAGCTCGATTTTGACAATTTGGTGACGGTACATTATGTTCTGGACGATATGCTACTTTGTGGCTATGCGATTAAAAGAGAAAGCAAATGAATCAGAGAATACAAGAAACTAGGGCAGGCGTAGCCAGTCTTAGACATCGCCCCCCGCTTTTAATGGAAGCATTGGATGAGGTCAAAGCTAGTGGATTGTGCAATATGTTCAATTATGCTTGTGTCATACTTGCACTTGAAGACCTTGGTTATGGCTTACAGGCAGATTGGTTAGAGGAAAATATTTATAGTTATAACGAGATTTTAATACATGAATTTTCTCAGTGGTTGCACGCCAATCCTCGCCCCTTTAGAGAATCTGTAGCTCAACGGGTTGCAAGAGAAACTGGGTTGGAACTAATTGAGGAGTAATAAAGTGACACAAAGAGAAATAATTAAACAACTCCTTGACCCCTATGATTCTTCTCAAACTGAATGTGATGGTATGACCCGTATCTGTCACACTGTACTAACTAATCACGGCATTGATCATCAGTCAATGTTTGGGGTATTGACTCTGCAAAATCAAGAAATTAAGCCGCATTTTTGGATTGATTTATCAAGTGGAGAACGCATTGATTATCGAGCAAAGATGTGGTTAAAAGGAGATAATATTCCTCATGGAATCTTTCAACCTCAGCACTTTCCAGAAGTCATTTATACTGGTGAACCTATAGAGTTAGATGTGTTGCCACCAACACTATTTGAAATACTGACACTTAGGTGTGATTGGCAACAGTTTCAGCAAGTTGAAACTGTTGACTAGCATTTTATCCAGGTTATACTGTAATGTAATGACACAAAATCGCTTGAGATAAACAAACTATAATAAAATTGAAGAACATCTGTATTTTAAATATTAATGATTAGCTCATTACGGCTGCTAAATTTTAAAGCATTTGAAAATCAATTGATTGATTTCAAATCACTTACTCTACTCTCTGGTTATAATAACACTGGTAAATCTTCTGTGTTGCAAGCATTGTCACTGCTGCATCAATCTTACCAGAAAGGTTTACTACAAAACCCTAGCTTATTACTAAATGGAAATTTGGTAAATATTGGCAGGGCAAGGGATGCTTTGTATGAAAATGCAAAAGAAGACTATGTTGGATTTGAGCTTAGTTTAAAAAACGGAACTAAAGGAACATGGCACTTTAACTACAACTCATTAGAGAGAGAGGCTGATGTTTTAGAACTTGGATTCAACTCTGTTGATGCCGATATTTATCAGTCCAGCATTTTCAGTGGAGAATTTCATCATCTGCAATCAGAACGTGCAACAACTAAGTTCGGAATCTTAAATTACCAAAGGCAACAACTTAGACAAATTGGTGTGCTTGGCGAATATACAGCACATTTTCTCTATACTTATGGTAGTCAACCAATCCCCATCACTCAACTTGCTCACCCACAAGCCAAATCCATAAATTTGATAGACCAAGTTGAGGCATGGTTGGGAGAAATAAGTTCTGGCTTCCGTATTCAAGTTAACGCACATTTAGATATAGATTTGGTTAACTTAAAATTTAGTGACCATGTTGGATACGGCATTACCTATGTTTTACCAATTATCGTAGCAATCCTTGCATCTAGTCCAGGTGCTTTAATTCTGATTGAACACCCAGAAACCGGACTCCACAACCAAGCACAAACAAAGCTGGGTAAGCTGTTAGCGCTGGCTGCTAATTGTGGTGTTCAAGTTGTGCTAGAAACTCATGGCGACCATATTTTAAACGGCATTCGTCTTGCGGTGCATGGCAGAAAAATTGAGTCGGATGATGTGCAATTACATTACTTTCAACGTCAAGAACAACAAGGTAAAACTTTCATTCAAGTTGTGTCACCACGCATTAATCGGGACGGCAGAATTGACCGATGGCCTGATGGGTTCTTTGATGAGTGGGAAAACATTTTAACTGTTCTATTAGAACCTGCGAAACTATAAATCGCTTCTGTTATAAGCTGTGATTGCTTCTTCCCCACTTTCCCCTAGAACCAAACCTATTAACAAGTTCTTGTGGGCGATGCCTGCGGCGGTAAACTACGCTCATCAATCAATTCCACTGTGTCATTTACTATACTTACAACTCTCGTAGCAGTGCATCATTTCTCCTTTGTGCCTCCTCCCCATTGGTTTCTACCACATCAAAAGCTTCTTGAACAGCAGCTTGCACTCTAATGGGCAGTGCTTCAAATTTCTCGGTGTTGAGTATAGAAATGCGGCAACCGATGTAGGGCATAAAGTCAATAAATGGCTGCATTCCAGATTTAATCAACAGTTTTGATAACGCAGATGGCTAACTTATCAAGTTGTTCTTATTACAGACTTACCAAGAAACTTGCTAACAATCTAGCTGGTTGGCAACCCAACTTGTTAACAAGTCGGCTGGTTATCAACCTAACTTGCCATATTCATGACTTGCCAGTAATCTCGTAAGCAAAATGCTTGGTTAAAATTCAATGATTATCGCATTGGCAAATCAGAAAGGAGGGGTAGCAAAAACTACTTCTACCATCTCTCTAGGAGGACTGCTGGCTCTTAAAGATACTGTCCTGACTGTTGACCTTGACCCTCAAGGTAATCTGACTACAGGGCTGGGGGTGGAAGTGGCTAATGACCAAATTAGCTGCTACGACGTTATTACAGAAAAAGCAGAAGTCATCAATGGAGTAGTTTCTACTAAATTTGGACTTAGCTTATTGCCTGCTGACATCAACTTAGCTAAGGGAGAAACAGAAATGCTTATGAAGGTAGGTAACTTCTCCATCCTTAAAGAGCGACTGACTCCCGTACTCAAGCAATTCAATCACATCTTAATTGACTGTCCACCTTCTTTGGGACTATTAACGGTTAATGCCTTAGCTGCTGCGGATGCAGTTCTTATCCCAGTACAGTGTCAATTTTTCGCTTTAAAAGGGCTGGCTGCACTGTTGGAAACAGTTGCAAGTGTTCAGAAACGTCTTAATCCCCAATTACAAATACTGGGAGTGCTGCCAACAATGGCTGAGAATACCGTCATGACTCAAGATGTCTTAGCCTCCTTAAATAAGAGACTACAAAACATTCGGATATTTGAACCTGTTCCAAAGTCAATCAAGTTTTCTGAGTCAAATTTAGCTGGTGAGCCAATTCACATCTATGCTAAAGACCCCAAACTGGTGCAGCCTTACCAGATTATCGCTAATTTAATTGCTGCAATCTAATTAAGGTGAAAAGACAGATGGCAAAACAACGCGCCAGATTAAATGACGATAATGATCCGTTGTCCTCGACCGATAAAGTTTTAGCTGGGTTTGAGCAAATTAGCAAGTCAGCAAGTCAGCAAGATGGAATGTCAACCAGTAGTAAATCTAACAAGTCAGCAAGTCAGCAAGATGGAATGTCAACCAGCAAGGAAGCTGACAAGTCAACCAGTCAACAAGACAAACCACCAACTAGTCGTCAATATAACAAGTCAACCAGTCAGCAAGATGAAGTGTCAACCAGTAAGGAAGCTGACAAGCCAACCAGTCAACAAGACAAACCACCAACTAGTCGTCAATATAACAAGTCAACCAGTCAGCAAGATGAAGTGTCAACCAGTAAGGAAGCTGGCAAGTCAGAAAGTCAGCAAGTTAATATAGAAAAAGTTTCATTGCGTAAATCTACGTTTCAAATCAGTGAAGATGTACTGCATCAGCTAGACAAACTGCACCTTACACTCCAGTTAGAGCTAGGAAAACCTCATGCTCCTTATAAAGAAGTGATTGTAGAAGAAGCTTTAGTACAACTGTTAGAGTCCTTTAACTCTGATCGTGCAGCTTTGATAGAGGTATTGATGTCAAGGCAGAAAAGTCGGGACAAACTTTGAAAGATGAGTGTGCGATGGCGTAACCTAACCCCCCACTTCTTGCGATCGCCTATTCTAATATTTCGGTTTGCAGAAGGCGATTGTCTACTAAACAAATCCACCAGGGAGGTACTGCCCCTCCTATGACTGTGTTATCAGCACAGCGCCTCACTTTTCGGCTTCAGGTGGAAGGCGGAAGATGGAGGAATCGAACCCCTACAGTTACCTGTACCCCGGTTTTCAAGACCGGTTGCCGACCATTTAGCGGCATCTTCCTTAAAGGGGTGTCTGACGGGACTTGAACCCGTTATGACTGGTTCCACAAACCAGCGCCGCGACCGCTTTGGCTTCAAACACCAAAAGTGGAATCAAGGGGATTTGAACCCCTAACCTCCCGCTTGCAAGGCGGACGCTCTAGCCAGTTGAGCTATGACCCCAGACAGCAGGAGTGAAGGGACTTGAACCCCTACAAATCGATTTAGAAGATCGATGCCCATCCATTAGGCGACACTCCCATAAATTGGTAGCCCTGACAGGATTTGAACCTGTAACCCTCTGTTTGTAGGACAGTTGCTCTGCCGCATTGAGCTACACCAGCATTTGGAAGCGGGGGTGAGAGTTGCACTCACCGTTTGCAGCTTATGAGACTGCCGAGCCGCTCTTGCTCTATCCCCGCATACCCCTGACAGGAGTTGAACCTGCAACAAACCCGGTTTAAGCGGGCTACGTCTGCCAATTGCGTCACAGGGGCATCATTTAGTGGGTCGCCCAGAAGTAAACTTATGGGGTATACAGGAGTCGAACCTGTCTGAGTCGGATTAAAAGTCCGATGCACTAGCCGCTATGCCAATACCCCATACGTAAAGCGGTTGTATATCCGCTCTACCAACGACCCAATTTGGTACTCCCGACAGGATTTGAACCTGCAAAAATTCCGTCCCTCAAACGGAAGCATTTACCAATTTCGCCACAGGAGCATGGTTGGGCAAATGCCCAGTACCCTTGGTGGGAGTCGAACCCACAAAATCTGGTTTCTAAGACCAGCACGTTTGCCAGTTTCGTCACAAGGGCAAATGGTCGGAGTGGCAGGATTTGAACCCGCAACCTTCAGCTCCCAAAGCTGCCGCGCTACCAAGTTGCGCCACACCCCGTTGGTACTCCTGATGGGATTTGAACCCATACACAGACTGTTTTTGAGACAGCCGCCTCTGCCAGTTGGGCTACAGGAGTATAATTTGTCTGCTTTATCAAAGCAGAACTGGGAAGGCAGGAATCGAACCCGCGAGATCCTGAGCCAAAATCAGGTGGCTTTGCCAACGTCGCCTACTTCCCAATAATTGGATGCAGGAGTTGGGGTCGAACCAACCTCTCCTTGATTCAGAGTCAAGGCGACTTACCAATCGTCCATCCTGCAATTAATGGCTGCCCCAGTAAGAGTCGAACTTACAACCTCGCGGTTAACAGCCGCTTGCTCTGCCATTGAGCTATGGGGCAATGTGCCAGTCCCCCAGATCCGGATTGAACGGATGACCTCCTGTTCTTCAGACAGGCGCTACTACCAACTGAGCTACCAGGGGATAGGCGAGAACGGAGGGACTTGAACCCCCAACCTTCAGGTTCGTAATCTGAGATGCAATCCAGTTACACCACGTTCTCATAAGGCGGAGAGAGTGGGAGTTGAACCCACAGTGAGATACTGAATCTCACGACTGTTTAGCAAACAGCTTGCCCTGCCAATAGCAATCTCTCCATAATGGGCCGGGTAGGATTTGAACCTACGAAGCACAGAGGCATCCGTTTTACAGACGGCTTCCTTCAACCGGACTTGGATACCGACCCAAATCAATGTCCACTTGATAGAAATACATCTACAAGGGATGGAGTGAA
Organism: Anabaena sp. CCY 9910; assembly: GCF_963920875.1. Classification (NCBI taxonomy): domain Bacteria; kingdom Bacillati; phylum Cyanobacteriota; class Cyanophyceae; order Nostocales; family Nostocaceae; genus Anabaena; species Anabaena sp. CCY 9910. The sequence goes on from NZ_CAWUDJ010000045.1 coordinate 51,628, forward strand.
GGGGAATCGAACCCCTATCCAGCAAGCGTCCATTTGTTGGTTTCGTTGCTGTCGATCACCATTCGTCACCCCATGAGGCAGTGCAGACGGGACTCGAACCCGCTAATTACACGCTTGAAAGACGTGCCGCTCGACCACTTCGCTTCTGCACCATGTATGCCGTGTAAGTTGAAAAAGCTGTTGATTCACACACAGGAATTGAACCTGCTCACGACTGTTTTAGAGACAGTTGCCTTACCATTAGGCGAATATGTAAGCTTTTTCGATTAGGACACAGCAACGCACAGACAAGGATTTGAACCCTGACTAAAGGTTTTGGAGACCCTAGTGCTGCCATTACACCATCTGTGCATTTGGTAGCAGCGACGGGAGTTGAACCCGTATACTCTCGGTTATGAGCCGAGTACCTTGCCGTTAGGTGACGCTGCAATGCTTGGAGTCCAGGGCGAGAATTGAACTCGCACAGTCGGTTTTGCAGACCAATACCCTACCGTTAGGCGACCTGGACACATTTGGAAGCCTCGACGGGAGTTGCACCCGCTCCTCCGTGCTTGAGAGGCACAGCGACTTATCTATTTGTCCACAAGGCTACACGGGGATGATGGGATTTGAACCCACGGTCTTTCGCTCGACAGGCGACTGCTTTGAACCGGACTAAGCTACACCCCCACGTTGGGTGGCAATTATTCAGTTTTCATGGTTCTGAGGTGTTTGCTCTATGCCTTGTTGAGAGCCTGTAGTGCTTCACTACATACATACTACATAATGTATTACAAGGTGTCAAGGGCATACTACAAAGTTTTTTTTGAGAAGTGAGAGGACAGTGTGATTTAATCGCGGTATTGCCCTCTCTGATTGAGTTTGAAGTCAATTACTCAGATTCACTCAGGCGTTGTGCGTTCCAGAATTGTTCAGCAAATGCAACTGCTGGGTGAATCGGGGCTTTGGGCCTGTTTTTCAGTACCATTCCCGCTTCATGCGGCAAGCGATCGCTCTTGGTTGAGTTGCATTTTTCACACGCTGTGACAACGTTGTCCCAGGTATGCTGTCCACCCTTTGAGCGGGGGATTACATGGTCAAGCGTTAAATGCTTGGTGCTACCGCAGTATTGACAGGTGTGATTGTCTCGTCTCAAAACTTCACGACGGTTTACAGGCGGTACTTTCCAATGACGTTCGGGATTGCCAACGGTTAAGCGGATGTGTTCGGGTACTTGTAGTACAACACTGGGAGAACGTACTTCCCACTGTTTTGTACTACCAAAATTCAACGATTCAGCCTGACCCGTGACTAACAGCACGATTGCTCGTTTGATATTGATGCGTGCTAATGGTAAGTAGTTTTTGGAGAATACTACGACTGAATTTTGTAGTATTTGGGATTGCTGAAAAGGTGGTTGAGCTTCCATTAGTTAATTCACTCCTAAAAAATAACCCCCGCCTCTGGTGAAAAGAAGCGGGGGTCAGTTAGTTGATACTCTCTGCACTATGTCGGTGCTAGACAACATTTGCACCTCCCGCTAGGGATAAGTTGATCTCGATTCAGCCAAGAGGCTAACGCTCCAAAAATGCCAACACTTGTAGATTCCTCGCCAATGAACAGATACATTCCCTCAAACGCAAACAGCGCGATTGCTCTGCCTAAATCCCAATAGGGTTGGCAATGCACCGCGTTATTAATGCTTGAAGAGAACTTGCTGATCATGGAACTTTGTAGTATTTGTAATTAAGATACTTTTAATAATACATCTTGTATTATAGGTTTGTCTACTACAGATTTTAGAAGATATAAAAGGGCAACAAATTTTCCGAAATAGTAAAGCTTGGGGTGTAGTAAATATCAGAGTGCTGAATTATAAATAAGTTCTATAAATAACTAGGGGAATATAACCCTTTGTTGTCACTTCCATGAGAGAATAATTAAGTAAAAACGCCGAAAGTA
>NZ_CAWUDJ010000046.1:0-49272 GCF_963920875.1 Anabaena sp. CCY 9910
GTCCCCCAAGCCCCCTCCAAAAAATAGATCTGTTTTATGTGTAGCAGTTAATTTATTTTCTTAACTGAACCGTATTGAATTATAGCTGGGGATTGGGTGAAAAGTCTTGTTGTGTCTATGTTGTATCATCTATTGATGTCCTAACACTACTGGCAACAGCTATACTAAGCGTGGCAGAGTTGCTGCCTTTGAGATAATTGTTGGAGCAATAATTCTACAGATGAAATCAAATCTGTAACGAAAACCCCTGTCTCACTGTTTTCAGTTGATGTTATGTATATACCTTGGAGAGTAACTTCAAAGTATGAAGGATCACAAGGATAGAAATCTATCAAGTTGGCTTGGGCTAACTTTTCTAAAACAGCTAGGGGGGATGATTCGATAGGTAATAGAAAAGCCGCCGTGCTTGGTTCCGTGTAGATATTTGTGCCAGTGTTGAGAGCTAAATTTACTCTTTGATTTACCCAATTTTCTAAAGGTATGTCGAGATAATCTAAACTAACGCTATTTTCGGTATAAGTGAGTTTTAACATATGAATTAATAATATCTACATGGATATATATTCAAGTGTTTGGTTGTGTGCTTCGGATAAAATCAGAATATTCTGGTGAACTTCCCTGAAGCTAACTGTGGAGGTGCAACCGGAAATGCTGGTGAAATCAAGTTTAGATGGCTAGGGGAAGTTGCTAAACTTGGGGGAATCCCCGAACTTTGTTGAGTATGCAGCTACGATAATGGCAAGAGCGAGTTATGGCCCAGAGGCGAAAAGGCGATCGCGGCATTTATTAGAGGTACTATTAGCCTATGCTAATGATGAGCTAGGCTGCGATGAAGCGGCTTTAGATGCCCTGCGTCCCCAAATACAAACTCGCTGGCAAAGTGAAACTCGCCTAGTTGTCAGAACTAAAGTCAGATTTTTGCAGGCTTTAACGGGGTTAATATCAGATGAGTTAACATCTGAACAAATCAAAGAAGCTTTAAAACGGTTTGCAGATTTCTTAGAAATCTTAGAAGATAATCGCCCATCTCGCGGTGGTTCCGAAACTTGGCACTTCACCCTCAATCTTTGGTACAAACGCCAAGATACAGCAGCCAACTTACAACAATTTGATTCCCACTGGGAAAGTCGCCGTCCAGAAAAGTCCAAGGAAGTCACAGCAGCAAAAGCCGACAAACAAGCAAATCCCCCCACTCCCCAACTAAATTGGCAAGAACTATGTCGCGCCAACCTCAACAACCGCCTGACAACAAATCCCCTCACCAGTGCAGATGGTGTCACTTTTGAATTGAATCAGGTTTACGTACCTTTGGGCTTAGTGCAGCGAAAACAGCGTTTACGTCACCGTGATGATGTAACTCCCCAAGAGGGTTCGCGGTTATATGAACCAGAGGACTTGGATATTACCCAAACCTTTGACCATAATGAATTTATTCAACAGGTACTAGGACAAAAACAAAGTCAGCGAATTGCCATTGTTGGTGAACCAGGTGCAGGGAAAACTACTTTTTTGCAGAGAATTGCTGCTTGGGTGTTGGAAAATACCGCAGATTTACCAGTTTGGATTTCCCTAGCAGATTTACAAGGTAAAACTTTAGAACAGTATTTAATTCAAGATTGGTTACCTTCAGCTATGCGTAAACTTAGGGTTTCGCCAGAACTTGAAGACGCATTCTGTGAACAGTTTAACCAAGGAAGGGTTTGGTTACTGATGGATGCAGTGGATGAAATGGCAATTGAATCTACCAGCGCCTTGGCGAAAATTGCTAGTTTCCTAAAAGGCTGGGTAGGCGATGCCACAATTATTCTTACTTGTCGGCTGAACGTTTGGGATGCAGGGAAGAATGCTTTAGAAAATTTTGATACCTATGGCAATTTACATTTTACTTATAGCGATGAGCAAACACAGGATCGGATAGGGCAATTTATTTGTCGATGGTTTCAGTACAATCCAGCTTTAGGCGAAAAACTGCGACATGAGTTAAACCAACCAGAAAGACGACGAGTCAAAGATACGGTAAAAAATCCCCTACGCTTGGCTTTGTTGTGTCGAATTTGGGGCATCACTCAGGGAGAATTACCTTATAGTAAGGCGATGCTTTATCAGCAGTTTGTGGAAGCAATTTATGAGTGGAAACAAGACATTTTCCCTACTACTTCCACTCAGCGACAGGAGTTAAACCGGGCGTTGGGAAAATTAGCACTGTTGGCAATAGCCCAAACACAAACCAAGTTTCGTCTGAGACATCGTTTTGTCTGCCAAGTTTTAGGCACTCCCGATGATGGGTTGTTCCAACTAGCACTCCAGTTAGGCTGGTTGAATCAAGTGGGTATTTTAGAAACTCAAGGGGAGAAAGTTTATGCTTTTTATCATCCCACGTTTCAAGAATATTTTGCAGCTCAGGCGATTACGGATTTTTCAGGGGAAAGTAGTTACCGAAGAGGCGGAGGGGCAGGGAGCAGGAAGAGAAGTCGCAAGGAGGGTTTCCCTCAGGGCGAACTTCGGGAGCAGGGGGAGCAATCCCTGCCCAGTAGCCGTGAAGCGGAGCGAAACATCGGTACAAGCCTCGCCCTTACAGGGCGCTCTTGCCGGGTCGGAGTACAAGCTCATTCCCAGTTTTCCCCCTTGCTCCCTGCCCTCTGCTCCCCTGCCTCTTTTGACCGGATTTTTGAGCCGCAATGGCGAGAGGTAATACTATTGTGGCTGGGTAGAGATGATGTACCACAAGTAGAAAAGGAGGCTTTGATTAACGCACTGATTCAATTTGAGGATGGATGCGGGGGATTCTATAATTATCAAGCTTATTTCTTGGCAGCCCAGGGAATTGCTGAATTTACCGATTGTCAACAAGCTGAGGCAATTATTCAGCAGTTAATTAAGTGGCGCTTTGGCTACTTTGATTCACAAAAGCAAAAATGGTATAGATATCCATCACCAATTGTAGAAGGTGCGCGCATAGCTTTACTCAAAACCGATCGCCTAAAAGCGATAGCCTGCTTAGAACAATTTATCACTTCCTGCGACAATGAGTTTGATAGTTGGAATGCAGCCTACAGCTTAGGTAAGATTTTCGACCCTGGAAACAAGATTGCGATCGCTTCTTTGGAAAATCTTGTTAAAATAGCTCGGCATGAAACTATTCGTTGGCAAGCTGCCTATAGTTTAGGCAGAGTCGATGCAGAAAATCCCACGGCTATGACTGCATTGCTGCAAATTATCGCAACTACTGACAATGAATCTACTCGTCGTAAAGCTGCTTATAGTTTAGGTAAACTTGATTCCCACAACGCAACGGCTATTACCACATTAGAAAAAATCGCCCAATCAGCCACAGATGTTTCCCAACGCTGCCAAGCCGCCGAGAATCTAGCAACTTTACGCGGTGAAGAAATTACACATAAATGGCAAGGTAAACAACAACAAAAACAAAAGGTACTTTACCCTGTACCTGAAAAAATCACAGCCTTAATCCGTGGTATCTCTTCATGTGAGGATGAAGACACCAAAAGACGTAGAGCCTACAAATTAGCACAACTTGACCCAGGTAATAAGATTGCATTGATAACCTTACTACAATTGCTCAAGTCAACCCAACGCGAATCCTTACGCAAACGCGCAGCAGACAATTTAAAAGAAATCCTGATTGATGAACAGTTACCACAAGTAATCTTTTGCCTGAAAGATTGCTTTTCTCCCACAGTTAGGGAACACGAGTTGGAACTACACCGAGATTGTTACAAGTTACTGTGGTACTGTGCCGAAAATCTGACTTATCAGGAGTTTTACCAAGCTTGGCATAGCAGTTAATAAGAGTTTACCCAAAGCGTCCACTGATATATTCTTGTGCTTCTTGAGTATTAGGAGAATTGAACATTTGTACTGTAGGACTAAATTCTACTAATTTACCCCGACGCTTACCATATTCATCAATTTCCGTATTAAAGAATGCTGTCCAATCTGCTACTCTAGAAGCCTGCTGCATATTATGAGTCACCATAATTATGGTGTATTGCTCCTTCAGTTCTAAGCAAAGTTCTTCTACTTGACGTGTAGAAATAGGGTCAAGAGCAGAGCATGGTTCATCCATTAATAATACATCGGGCTTCATGGCGATCGCTCTGGCAATACACAGCCGTTGCTGTTGTCCACCAGATAAAGCCGTACCTTTGGCTTTGAGTTTGTCTTTGACTTCATTCCAGATAGCAGCACGTCTGAGAGAATTTTCTACTAATTCATCCAGATTCCCTTTATAACCATTAGCACGAGGGCTAAAAGCAATATTTTCATATATAGATTTAGGAAAAGGGTTTGGTCTTTGAAACACCATTCCTACTTGACGGCGCAATTTTACAGAATTAATTCTGGAGTCATAAATGTTGCGATCGCGGTAATGTAATCTCCCTTCTACCTTAGCTCCGGGGATTAAATCATTCATGCGATTAAAGCAGCGTAATAATGTACTTTTACCACATCCAGAAGGGCCAATAAACGCAATAATTTCCTTATCTGGTATTTGCAAATGTACATCAAGTAGCGCTAAAAATCCACCATAATAGACCTTGACACCTTCAACATTAAATACGGCTTGATTTTTCTGATTAATTGTGGCACTATCTCGTTGATTTCTACTGTTGTAGGACATAATTAAATTTTCCTCATCTGAATGAAATTTGGACTAATTTTATGAAGATTCGCTGGATTATTTAACGAATGGAAAATCGCTGTCGGATATAAATTGCCACACCATTTAAAAGTAAAATCAAGCTCAAAAGTGCAATAATTGTTGCTGCTGCTGCACTAGCAAAACCCGGTTCAGGACGAGTGATGTAACTGTAAATTTGAATAGGTAGTGCCATAAATCTCTGGAACAAACCAGGATCGAAAGTGAGAAAACCCACAGCACCTACAACAATTAACGAGGCTGCATCACCGATAGCGCGAGACACTGAGATAATCACCCCAGTCAAGATACCGGGAATAGCATAGGGTATGACATGACTGCGGATAGTCTGCCATTTGGTAACACCTAATCCGTAAGAAGCGTTTCTTAAAGAATCAGGAACAGCGCGAATGGCTTCTCTAGAGGTGACAATAATCACTGGTAAAGACAGTAAAGATAAAGTCAAGGCTCCAGAAATTAAAGCAGGGCCAAACCCTAATAAATAATTAAACACCCCTAAACCTAGTAACCCATAGACAATAGAAGGTACACCCGCTAGATTACTGATATTTATCTCAATAATCGCTGTCCACCAAACTTTAGGTGCATACTCTTCTAGATATAAAGCTGCTCCTACACCAATGGGAACAGTAACAAAAATCACAACAAGTCCCAAAAGAATGCTACTGATAATAGCAGGACGGATACCACCTTGGTCAGGAAAGCGAGAAGGGGTTTCCGTCAGAAAACCAGGTGTTAAAAATCTACCTAATCCGTCTCCAAAAATATCAAATAGTAGCAATGCTAGGACGAATATACCAATCAATAATCCTAACAAAAAAACTAATTCAAATATTTTTCCTATAGTCTCTCTTTTGTCAAAATTATCAGTAAATTCTGTTTCAGATGCCAAGGAATCATTCGATTGATAACTATTAGCCATACCTAATTACTCGTACTTTTCTTTATAACGATTAGCAATCCAGTAACTAACAATATTTAAGGATAGGGTAAGGACAAACAAAACTGCCCCCACAGCATATAAAGTCTTGAAATTGAGACTTCCACGCGGACTATCTCCTCCAGAAATTTGCGCCATGTAAGCTGTCATGGTTGCTATTGATTCTGCAAAGCTAATAGTCAGTTTTGGCTGTAGTCCAGCAGCGATGAGGACAGTCATTGTTTCACCTACGGCGCGAGAAATACCTAAAATAATTGAGGCAACAATTCCCGAAAGTGCTGCTGGTAAGACTACTTTAAAAATGGTTTCCAATTTAGTAATACCCAAAGCATAAGCTCCTTCCCGCAAAGAACGTGGAACTGAGCGAATAGCATCCAAACTAATAGAACCAACGGTAGGAGTAATCATTATTCCCATCATCAATCCTGCACTCAAGGCGTTGAATATTTCCAAAGGAATCAAATGCCGCAGTAATGGTGTGAGAAACAATAGCGCAAAGTAGCCATATACTACCGTTGGCACTCCCGCTAAAAGTTCCACCGCAGGGCGTAAAACTGCTGCTACTTTGGGTTGAGCATATTCACTCAAGTAAATGGCAGAAGATAAACCCAAAGGAATCGCCACCGACATAGCAATAGCTGTAGTCAAGAAAGTGCCATTAATTAAAGGCCAAACACCAAAATGTCTTTCTGCAAACAGAGGTGTCCATTTAGTATCGAGAAAGAATTGGGCAAAGGAAACTTCTTGGAAAAAACTAAATGTTTCCTGAAAGATAATTAAGACAATACCAAATGTCGTCAACACGGAAACTAAAGCACAAGCAAATAAAATTGCTCTCACAATCCTTTCTATTATATCTTCAGATATATTTTTATCTAGTGATTGTCTAGATAGTAAATAAGGATCATCGTGAAAAGTGTTATTTTGCATAGATATTGAATTTATAAATACAAATCAAATTACAAATGACCATGTTTGAATTGCTACAACTGGGTATTTTCTAAATGAAATTTGTGATTGGTTCACCTGGTTTGGCTTTTTGAAATTTCGTTCCAGTCTCTCCAGCAGCAAATTTTTGTTTTACTTTGACGTAGGCTTCATCAGGTAGTGCTACATAACCAGCGCCATCTACCCACTTCCAAGAATTTTCTAAATAAAAATCTACAAATTCTTTAACTACTGGTTTGTTATCTAAAGATATTTTACTGACGTAGATAAAGAGGGGACGAGACAAAGGTGTGTAGGTGTTTTTGAGTACGTTATCTAGAGGAACTGGCTTTTTACATTCACCTTTGAGATTTTCTATAGCAACTAAATTGAGCTTTTCTTGGTTTTGAATATAGTAAGATATTCCCACATAGCCCAATGCTGATTCATCGCCAGAAACACCTTGCACTAGTAGATTTTGATTATGACTAGGAGTGTAATCTGTGCGTCCATTTTTGGCTTTACCAGTAACAGCTTGAGTTAAATAATCAAATGTTCCTGTATCAGAAGCTGGAGCATAAAGCTTCAGAGGTAGCTTAGGAAATTTAGGATTAACTTGATTCCAAGTCAAGATTTTACCGTCTGATTTGGCGTTCCAAATCGTATTCATTTCTTTAATAGTTAGACATTGAGCAAATTTGTTTTTAGGGTTAGCAATTACAGCTACACCATCTAAACCTATGGGTAATTCTACAAACTCTATATTCTTACTTTTACATTTGGCAATTTCTTCATTTCTAATGGTACGAGAAGCACCAACAATATCAATATCACCATTACAAAACTTACTAAAACCGCCACCTGTACCACTAGAAGCAACGCTAACTTTTGCGTCAGCTTTAACTTTCTGGTATTCTTCGGCAACAGCTAAAGAGATAGGAAAGCCTACGGCTGCACCATCAATACTCACTTGACTTTTCAATTCTTGTCCACTGTTACAACCAGTGATAGTACTAGTAGAAAGTATTAAAGATGTTAAGCAAAAGCTATATTTAAATTTGTCATGAAATCTCATAAATTCCCAATTGAAATAAAGTGACTATTTGCTACATGAAAAGTGATGCTTACGCTTTTTTTGCAACTTGAATTTTGTCAAAAATTGCCCCATCTTCAAAAAACTTTTTCTGGATAAGCTCCCAACCACCTAAATCTTGTGAGGTGAATAAAGTTTTAACTGGCGGTTGCTGTGATACGACTTCTTGAGTAACGGTGGGGTTTACAGGGCGATATTGCAATTTAGCAAATTCCCGTTGCGCTTCTGTTGAATAAAGAAAATCAACAAGTGCTTGTGAAACTTCTCTTGTACCGTGTTTATTAACGTTTTTATCAACGAGAGCCACGGGATTATCAATGGAAATATTGACCTGAGGGACAATATAAGGCAGTTTGTTACCATTTTTACCTGCCAAAATGACCTCATTTTCGTAATTAATTAAAACATCTCCTTCGCCTTTCTGGAAAAATAAATCACTAGCTTCACGAGCATCTTTCGTTAGCACAGGAATATTCTTGTAAACCTTAGTGACATAATCTAATGCTGCTGTTTCATCACCACCCGTTAGGCTGACGGAACTCCAAAAAGCTAAGAATTCCCAAATAGCAATACCAGAAGTTTTTGGGTTAGCTGCAATTATTTTTACCCCATCTTTGGCTAAATCTGCCCAAGTCTGGATGTTTTTAGGATTACCCTCACGAGTAACGATCGCCGCCACTGATTTACTAACAATACCATTTCTGGGAGTTTTGATTTCCCAACCTGATTTAATTAAACCTGCTTGTTGGAGTTTGATGACATCTAAAGGTAGTGCTAAGTGTACTATGTCTGCTTCTTGCAAGCCTGCAATAACCGCCGCAGTTTGAGCGCCAGAACCTCCGTAAGTCGCTTCAACTGTGACATTTTGGTTATGTTCCCGTTTCCATTTCTCTACAAACTTAGGAATTATCTGATCATGTGCGGCTTTGGTGACAGAGAAGGAAACAAGCTTGAGTTTTACATCACCTTTGTTAGCAAAACCACTTCCAGAGCAGGAGGCGATCGCTACACTTAATATAGTACCTATCAAGAATAGGCTCATATACTTTTGATTAGAGCTTCTATTCCCGGTAATCTGCATAATTTTTTCAGCCGAAAGCTGTACAGTTTGCCCAGCCTTCACAACGCAAGTATGTATTCGCTGTATCTGGCAAGTTAATAAATGCACCCAATATTGCGACTTATTCATCTAAGTAATCACCCTCATAATCATCGGTATTCCGATCTGTATACCGTGATTTATGATCATTATCAAACATGAAAATCCGATAGCTGTCAAGAATGTAACTTATCCATTACAAATGTTTAAATTATGTAGTAAGGTGATACGCACCTAAATCAAATATTCTTGCGTCAGGGCTGTCCAGAGTCCAGAGTCAAAGGCTAGCTTGGACTGTGGACTTTTGACAACCTGAGCGCGAAATATACAATTTAAATTCGTAACAGCTTAATACTCAGACTGTCTAAACGTTTGAGTTTCATCAAAGTAACTTCAAGTATGGGTCATAGGTGATTGATCAATCACCAAATTCCTTTATGGGTAAGGATTTTCAGCAATAAGTTCACCACAGCAAAATTTTTTTTTTGAGAAAACTGCATAAAAAAATAAACCCCAACCTATGAGTAAGTGAAGGGTGAAACCTGAAAACAAAAATCTCAGTTTTTCAGTAGTTATCACACAATTCAACATCTGTTTATTCACTTCTTTCTATAGGGATATCTGTCATGTCTACTCAAAAATCCAGCAAAATCAAGTTCATTTTCAGCATGATTGCAATGACAAGCATTGCAGCTTTAAACCCAGCCGTTAATGCTCAAACTCCCCAACCTGGTGCTGTTGATAATTTCCTGAACCGCGCTAATTTAAGTACTGATTCTATCAAAGTGCGCCCAGGGTCAGTTAATAATGTAACTCCTTCTGTGCAGAAACTTCCAGGGACTATCAAACCGGGTGGAGAGAACGCACATAATGCAGGTTGTGTTAACGCAGGTTGCTCTGAACGCCTACCTGATAACGGACGCAGAGTTATTAATCCAGCTATTTTCAAGGATCAAATCCGTAAGTAATTTATGAGTTGCTAGTTATGTAGATATGGTTTCTGGATTTGGTAATTTGTAACTCGTAATTGAGTCGGAATTATTACCTATTACCAATCCTTCAATTGATAACTAGCAACTTACTGTACAAGTGTTTTTTGTCTATTTTGTAGGGAAATTATCAATATGAAGCTTTCACATTATCATGTAGTAACACAACCATTTTTTGATGAAATTGAAGAGCGAACAAAGCGCGTTGTTTTTTCTAGTCGAACATCAAATGTCAGAATTATTGATGAGCATAGTTGGCACATTTTAGCTAGTGGTGATTTTGCCCAATTACCTCAAGATATTTTGTTTGACCTCGTTGATATTGAACTAATTGTACCTGATGATGAAAACGAATTACAAACTATTTTAGATTACAATAATGCCTTAGCAATTGATAACGATGACCTATATTTAGTTGTTCAACCAACTGCTTTTTGTCAACTGGGTTGTCATTACTGCGGTCAGGAACATACTAGCAAAATGATGACTGAAGATGAGCAACAAAAATTTATAGAACGAACTGCTAAAAAACTCGCTAGTAAGAACTTTCGTAGTCTCTCAATTGGTTGGTTTGGTGCAGAACCTTTGGTAGGTCTGCCAGTGATGAGAACTCTTACGCCAAAACTACAGGCTCTTGCGGCCAGTTTTGGTTGTAGTTATCATGCAAAAATTGTCACCAATGGTTTAGCTTTAACACATCAAGTAGCAACGGAAATTGTTCAAGAATTAGGCGTAAATTCTATTGAAATTACCCTTGATGGTACGGGCGAATATCATGATGTTCGGCGGATGCAGAAAAATGGCTTACCTACTTTTGATAAAATTTTTACTAATACGGTTGCCTTAGCTCATCGGCAAGATTTGGATGTACAAATTAATATTCGTTGTAATGTTGACTACCAAAATTATGAATCTGTTTCTTTGTTGCTCCAAAAGTTAGCTGAGGCAGAGATACAAGACAAGATTAATTTCTACGTCGCACCGATTCATTCTTGGGGAAATGACGCTCATACTCGTTCCCTATCGAAAGAAGAATTTGCTGATTGGGAAATAACTTGGTTTGGGGAAATGGTTGAGTTAGGTTTCAAAGTTGGGTTATTACCAGAGCGCAGACCTCTAGTTTGTATGGCTGTAATGCCCCATTCGGAATTAGTTGATGCCTATGGCAATATTTTTAATTGTACAGAGGTGTCTTATGTCCCTACATACAGCACACCTAATGAATATGCCATTGATCATTTATCAGGTAAACAGATGCCCGGTAAAAGGGAACGTTTAGCTAGTTTCAATGATAAAGTGCGTCAAGGTGCATATCCCTGTTCCACTTGTCCCATGTTACCTGTTTGCGGTGGTTCTTGTCCAAAGAGTTGGTTAGAAGGTATTGAACCATGCCCTAGTGCTAAACATAACATTGAGCAACGTTTATTACTTACCTATGCGTTATCTCGGATTGAAGAAGCAGAAGCCAACAAGGAGGCTTTAGTTTATGCTTGATATTTCCAGTCAACTCCTAGCAGAAATCACAGAAAGTTATCGCCAAGGGTGTACTGCAACTATGAATATACCCGCAGGTAGTGGTGATTTATTTAGCGAAAAACTAGAAGCTTTGATGGCAAAACGTTTACCCTTACAAGAGCAATTATTACTGCGTCGCTATAGTAATGCTCGTAGTCAAGGGATGGTAGCTGCTCGCCACCGCCAACTGACAACAGCCACGCAGTTATTTGAGGAAGCGCGTAAACCTTTGCAAATGGCTACATTGTCACGGGAATCTAAGCTACTACATCAGTCATTTTTAGAACAATCAGCAGCTTATCTCGATTATTGTCATCAAGATTTTGACCAAGTTTACAGTCGCACTGAGGAGGCTTTAAGCTTAAGTGCAATTTTAGAGGAAGAATATGGTTATGATATTCTCCTGATGCAGCGTATCCAACTGTTACATAATTTGGTGCGGACAGAAGCACGACGATTAAATTTTACAGGAGCGATCGCACTTGCTGCTCAACTTCTTGCCTATCTTGATGGACAATTGCAGACTTTACCTACTCCCCATCCTTGGGGTTTTGAACGCATAGCACGTCAGCCGCCTGAGTTTGTTTCTGTGATGTTTGCCCAAATTACTGGTGAAGTTGCTTTAATTTTGGCAGGTCAAGACCGCAAGCAAGCAGCTAATTTGTTAACAATTGCAGCAGATTATTTACAGTTACCAGTTCACTCTGAAAAATCTCGCTACCCACGTTCCTATGCTTGGTTTTCCATCAAACAAGCATTTGTGGAGCAAGATATCACCACTTTTCTCACACAAGCTGCTCAGTTTCTTGTCCAAGGACGCGCTGATACACCTCTGCTTTGGTACACAATAATTAATGATTTGTTGGCTTTATGCAATGAGCAAGGTTGGTTAGATTTTCGTCAAGAAATTGTCCAAGATTCACTGTCTTGGAATGATTTGCCACACAAACTTATTTTAATGAGAAGTTGACAGTTAACCGTCAACTGTCAACACAAAAATATGTGCAAATTAAAGCAAGAACAGCTCATCTTAGTAGGGACGTACCGTTGTACGCCCCTATAGCCATATCTGCTTTGCAAAGATTATTGAAAAAGATCAAGAGCTAGGGGTACATAATTATGTCCTTGCCAACTCTTGAAAGTGCTATTATGACTTAGGTATATAGTTAACTAAAAGCTAGATGCTTGCTAGCTCTAACTTTTAGTCATACTTAGTTAACGAAACAGTTACTGGTGTCTTGCACACGCCAGTGACTGTGTTTTTTCTTTTCTGACCTTAGATACAAGTCCTAAGCCAGCAAGGGCGATAAACCCTAAAATAGAACCAGGTTCGGGAGTAGAAACTTGAGCTACACCGCTATATTGACCTCCTCTTCCTCCTGGAAGATCCTGAAAACCTAGTTGAAGTTGACTGGGATCGTAGTTGATTCCCTGAATGGTAATCACTGAAGCTGGAGCCTCTAAGTCTAACTCAAACGCCACACCTCCACCAGCAAAAGTACCTAAAAATTCAGAGTCTTTTGCATATTTCACGCTCACATCTTGAAGCGGATTAAAAACGCTATCACCGTCGGCATCGAACTGAAACACTAAATCATTGGTAAGTTTGTATATAAACTCAGCACCACTAGTACCCGCGTACAAAAAGTTTCCCACCGCAGAGTCTGGTGGCAAGATTGAGCGAAACACAGGAGGGTTGGGAGGAATTGTGGGGAAAGGTGGTGCAAACTCTCCATTAGCTTGAAAAATCGCCGCAACTCCTCCCAGTGATGTAGGAGAGAAAGTGACGGAAAAAGTATCTTCAGGAGAAAAACTCACCTGTTCAAAAAAGTTGCTAGTTCCATCATCCCAGCCAAGAGTTCCAGCTTGAGCAGGAGAAGCAGTCATACTTGCACCAATCGCAACACCAAGTGTTACCGATGCACAAGCAAAGGTTTTGCTTAATTTATTAGTTGTAAACATGATCAAAAAGTCTTTAATGCAGTGGTTAATACCAAGCAATTACATTAAATCAACGACTATTTAGAGAGGGAACAGGGAACAGCCAAGAGTCAACAGGGAACAGCAGCAAATAAGACAAAAGGGTGTTTAGATCGCACCTGAAACTGTTAATGCTTAGTTGCAGGGGTCTTTTGTTCCCTTCTTTGATGAAGAGTCTTAACTATGATAATTGCTTGACTATCTAGTAATATAAGTTATTTTTTTCAAAAAAAAACAACGCGCTACATAACGTTACGTTTTGACATTTTTATATCACTTTCAGCAGAGAATAAATTAGAGGGTTTACCTTAGTGTTCTTGACTATATCTAAGGTCTATCTCTTAAGGAATAAGCCATAAGGGATAGATTTTGGGATTATTGATTTCTATTTATGAATGTTGAATATTGATTAATTGAATGACGATCGCATTGCATTTAGGAGCAACATTTGCATAACACTACATAAAAAAAGAGTGTCAAACATATTTAGTCAATGAAAACGGAAAATCAAGGGTATAGGGATATGGGGATATAAAAGTATAGGGGTATAAATGTTTAAGTTTAAAACCCTCACACCCTTACTCATCTTTAGCTATTGTTGTGTAAAAAATGCCACCAATTGGTCTTTCAACTAGCCGTACACCTCATACCAAACAAACCAACATCCCTAAGTTGTGGTTAATTCTGGTGGGAGTAAATCAATATCAAGACGAACACCTACCCAACCTGAATTACTCAGCAATAGATTGTCAGGGTTTATCTGAGGCTTTAACTGATGCGACCTCCCAATTTCCCCAAAAGATTGTCAACATTTACCACGATTTTGCACCACAATCACCATCTTTAGCAAATGTCCGTCATAGACTACAAGATATAACGTCTACTGTATCCCCAATTGACACGATTTTATTTTATTTTTCTGGTCATGGGGTAGTAGATCCCAAGACACAAGAAGTATTTTTGTGTTTAGCAGATACGCAAAAATCAAACTTGCAAAATACAGGTTTAGCTTTACAAGAAATATTGCAACTTTTGGGTAACAGTGGGGTACAGAATCAGCTAGTGTGGTTAGATGCTTGTCATAGTGGGGGGATGTCTCTTAGGGGAGTAACGCTGCAATTAGTTGAGTTATTACAACAAAGCGCGGCTAAGAGTAAAGGTTTTTATGCTTTACTTTCTTGTGACAATAACCAGCAATCTTGGGAATTTCCTGAATTAGGGCATGGGGTATTTACATATTATTTGATGCGGGGTTTGCAAGGTGAGGCGGTAGATAGTCAAGGCTTGATTTATTTGGATGGGTTGTATCGTTATGTATATCACCAAACCCTGCAATATATTGATAAAACTAATCAACAATTACGGCTAATTAATCAGCAGAAACGGGGGAAGGGTGATACGCAACTTTATAATGAATATCCCCTGCAAACTCCTAAAAGAATTGTGGAGGGAGTGGGGGAATTAATTTTAGGGAAAAGATTAAATAAAATTGTCCCTGGGGTGCATCGTGGTCTGGGGATGGTGGTGGAGGGGTTATCAAATAGTAAAATTACTTTAGATATTAGTAAATTCCTGGGTAGTACTGGAGATTTTGCGATTGAGTATTTGCCAGCAACTAAAACATCGGCTGAGGATATTAAAGCAGCGATCGCTCGTCATTGGCAACAACCCCAAGCAGAATTAACTTTGTTATATCTGCGGGGACGCATTGAGGAAAGCGAAGCTGGGGAATGGTTACGACTGGGAGAAGATATCTGCATCAAACGTTCCTGGTTAAAACAACAGTTACGCCAATGCACTAGCCAACAGGTAATTATCTTGGATTGTCCGCTAGGGACTGCATCGTTAGGGGATTGGATAGAAGATTTACAAATTGAATCTCATCACGGACAATGTTTAATTGCTTGCGCCTCACCTCCAGAAGCACCAGAAAACTTTGCCCAAAAATTCCTCGATACCTTGATGATATCTGCTCAAGGAGATGGTTTGTCTGCGGCTGGGGCGATCGCTCAATTACAATTATCTTTAGCGGATAGTAAAACCCCCCTCTACGTCTGGTTATCAGGTACCCAGGGAATTATCGAAATTTTGACTAACAACACACACAAAAGCCAACAGGCAAGCGGGTTGGATTTAGGGGTGTGTCCTTACATGGGTTTAAATGCTTTTGCGGAAGCAGACGCAGCCTATTTTTATGGGAGAGAAACTGTCACCCAGCAGTTAATTCATCATCTGCGGGATAATTCATTTTTAGCTGTCATTGGTGCTTCTGGTAGTGGTAAATCTTCCGTAGTGCAAGCTGGACTAATTCCCCAACTGCGACAGGGGAAACACATCCCTAATAGTGAACAGTGGGGGATTAAAACTATTCGTCCTGGTGTCAATCCCGTGGAGACTTTAGCCAGGAAGTTGGGGGAATGGGGAGAAACCCATCTTGTGATTGAGGGAATTTTACATCAAGGAGTGGAAAGTTTTGTTTACTGGCTGCGTAGCCTTCCCCATAGGGTGACGGTGTTGGTAATAGACCAGTTTGAGGAATTATTTACCCTTGCACCCTCACCAGATAGGGAGTTATTTCTAGAATTATTATTGGGGGCTATACAGTATGCAGGCGATCGCTTTAAATTAATTATTACTTTAAGGGCTGATTTTATCGCTCCTTGTTTGGAAGTACCAGCTTTAGCTGAGGCGTTACAGGTAGCTAGTGTGTTGGTTCCCCCAAAACTGAGTTTGGATGATTATCGGCGGGTGATTCTACACCCAGCACAGCAGGTAGGGTTGCAGGTGGAACCGGAACTGGTAGAAGTGCTGTTACGGGAGTTAAATCAATCCGTGGGGGATTTACCTTTACTGGAATTCGTTTTAGAACAGTTATGGCAACAACGAACGTCTGGTAAATTAACTCTACAAAGCTATCAAGAACAACTAGGGGGAATTAAAGGCGCATTAGAGCGATCGTGTCAAGGGGTTTATGAAAGTTTACCGCCACAATTGCAAGAATGTGCCAAGTGGATTTTTCTTTCATTAACTCAGTTAGGGGAAGGTACAGAAGATACCAGAAGACGCATATATAAGTCAGATTTAATAGTTAAAAAATATCCGGCTGGGTTAGTAGAACAAACTCTCAATGTTTTGACTACCGCCAAATTAGTAGTAATTAACCTAGAAGCAGACATAGAAGCACAAGGTAAAAGTTCCTCTTCCACTCCCCCCACTCTCCCCCCTCTCTTCGTGACAGTAGAGGTCGCCCACGAAATTTTAATACGCCATTGGTCAACTTTGCGCTGGTGGTTAGAAGAAAACCGCGATCGCTTGCGTAAACAAAGACAAATTAATCATGCTTGTCAGTTGTGGCAACAAAGCGGCAAACAAGCAGACTTTTTATTACAAGGTGCTAGGTTGGCGGAAGCCGAAGACATTTATATTCACTGGACTGATGAACTAGGGGCGGATGTGCAAGAATTTATTGGTGCTTGTTTAGCAGAACGCAAGCATCAACAATTACAAGCAAAAAATCGCCTCAAACAAGCACAAAGGGCTGTAGTCGCCTTGAGTGTTTTAGGTATTGCATCTATCAGTTTTGGGGGTTTAGCTTATTGGCAAGGTAGGGAAGCCCAATTTAGGGAAATTGCGGCGTTAAATTCTTCATCTCAGGCAAATTTGTTATCTCATCAACAATTAGCAGCACTTATCGCCAGTCTCAAAGCTGCACAACAGGTCAATCATGCAATAGCAGTTCCCAACAATCTCAAATTAGCAACTGTCACTACCTTACAACAAGCCTTGTTTGAGATGCAGGAACGTAACAGGTTAGAAGGACATAAGGACGGCGTGATTAGTATTAGTATCAGTCGGGATGGTCAAATTATCGCCTCTGGTGGCTTAGATAAAACTATTAAACTTTGGAGTCGAGACGGTCGCTTATTAAGAACTCTCAACGGACATGAAGACGCTGTTTATAGTGTCAGTTTTTCTCCCGATGGTCAGACCATTGCTTCAGCAGGGAGTGACAAAACCATTAAACTTTGGCAAACCAAGGATGGAACCCTACTCAAAACCATCACAGGTCATGAGCAAACAGTCAATAATGTCTATTTTAGTCCCGATGGTAAAACTCTCGCCTCCGCCAGTAGTGATCACAGCATCAAGTTGTGGGATACTACATCTGGTCAACTCTTAATGACTCTCAATGGTCATAGTGCGGGAGTTATCAGCGTGCGTTTCAGTCCTGATGGTCAGACCATCGCTTCCGGTAGCGAAGACAAAACTGTTAAACTGTGGCATCGCCAAGATGGAAAATTATTAAAAACCCTCAATGGTCATCAAGATTGGGTAAATAGCCTCAGTTTTAGCCCAGATGGTAAAACTCTCGCTTCTGCTAGTGCGGACAAAACCATCAAACTTTGGCGTATCGCTGATGGTAAATTGGTCAAAACCTTGAAAGGTCACAATGATTCAGTTTGGGATGTTAATTTTAGCCCAGATGGTAAAGCGATCGCCTCTGCTAGTAGAGATAACACTATCAAACTGTGGAACCGTCACGGCATCGAACTAGAAACCTTTACAGGCCATAGCGGTGGCGTGTATGCTGTAAATTTCCTGCCAGATGGTAAAACTCTTGCTTCCGCTAGTTTAGACAACACCATCCGACTTTGGCAGCGTCCCTTGATATCTCCCTTAGAAGTTCTCGCCGGGGGTAGCGGCGTGTATGCGGTCAGTTTCTTACCTGATGGTAGTATGATTGCTACAGCTGGTGCAGATGGCAAGATTCAACTTTGGCACAGTCAAGACGGTAGTTTACTGAAAACTCTACTAGGGAACAAAGCAATTTATGGTATTAGTTTTACACCCCAAGGTGATTTAATCGCTAGCGCCAACGCTGATAAAACTGTGAAAATTTGGCGTGTTAGAGATGGTCAGCTTTTAAAAACACTCATCGGACATGACAACGAAGTCAACAAAGTAAATTTTAGCCCAGATGGTAAAGTGATCGCTTCCGCCAGTCGGGACAACACAGTTAAACTTTGGAATGTGAGCGATGGTAAATTAAAACAAACCCTCAAAGGTCATACAGACGAAGTATTTTGGGTCAGTTTTAGCCCCGATGGTAAAATTATCGCCTCTGCTAGTGCGGACAAAACTATCCGACTCTGGGACAGTGTTAGCGGCAACTTAATTAAAACTCTTCCAGCCCATAATGACTTAGTATACAGCGTTAACTTCAGTCCTGACGGTAGTATACTTGCCTCAACCAGCGCCGACAAAACCGTCAAACTCTGGAGGAGTCATGACGGTCATTTACTGCATACTTTCTCAGGCCATAGTGATGTAGTTTATAGTAGTAGCTTCTCTCCCGATAGTCGTTACATTGCATCAGCCAGCGAAGATAAAACAGTAAAAATTTGGCAAATTGACGGTCACCTGTTAACCACCCTACCCCAGCATCAAGCCGGAGTCATGAGTGCAATTTTTAGCCCAGATGGTAAAACTCTCATCTCCGGCAGTTTAGACACTACCACCAAAATTTGGCGTTTTGATAGCCAGCAAGCGGAAACTTCTCACATGAATACTCTAATCATGTCTGCTTGCAACTGGCTACAGGATTACCTCAACACCAATCCCAATGTTACGCCCAACGAACAAAAACTCTGTTCTAATTAAGCAAAGAACCTAACCCCCAACCCCTTCCCTACAAGGGAAGGGGAGTAAGAATAAATTAGGACTTAGTCAACATATAGCAATACAGTTCAGTTAAGGCAACAACTTAGACTGGCGTAGGTTGGGTGGAGGAACGGAACCCAACATTCTCAAGACTTTGTTGGGTTCCGCTATCGCTTCACCCAACCTACCATTCTCTTAACTGCGTAAGTCCTATAAATAAGGGTTTTAAGCCTCTCTCCGTGTCGGGGAGAGGTACCCTGCGGGAAGCTGCTCCGCATCTAGTGGAGAGGGGTTTCAACAATAAATTGCACATCCCGTAAATTCAGAATTCTTAATATTGAGTTTTAAATTTAGTATTTTGAACACCCTCTAGTTTAGGTTGCTCTAAAAGAGTAGGTGCTAAGTGAAGGAATTGCCCTTGTACTGCATTAATTCCGTCTTCAGAACCCTTTGGCCCTCTTGGTCTAGGACGTTCCCGTAATCCTGATGGGTTAATTAGAGTTGTTTCTTGTACGGCCTCGACTTCATGACCACCGGGGCCACGGGGTCTAGGTCTTGATACTTCATCTGCACCAGTACTTTGTATCTGGGCAACATAACTAGCATCTAGTCTCTGAATCTGGGAAGCGTTATAATTATTGCCTGCCAAGCTAGGCAATGCGCTGAGTAATATAGTTGGTAATGCGATCGCTACACTATAAATTTGACTATTCATCATTAACCTACGTTTTTTTAAATAATTACTCGTAGCCAAATCACCGGAAATCACACATAAAAACAAACTACAGCCATATCTGTGTAGATATTGCATTGTGGTCGTTAACTACAAACTCAACTCACAGCATTCCTGATTTCCAGAAAAAATTTCCTTACATTATCCCAATAGATGTGACTTGTGTTTTTTATGCACAAAAACTAGTAACTACTAATAAGGGCTGTTGACGGTTGACGGTTGACTGTTAACAGCCTTCACGATTGATTATGCAACTTAAAAGCAGAATTGGTATTACTCCATAATGTTATATCTGTGTGCTAGTGAACTCACTGAAAAAACTCGCGTTGGTCACGAAACCGAGTTGATTGGTCACGAAATGAGTTGATTGGTCACCAAACTAACTTCATTCGTCACGAAACTAAGTTGATTGGTCACGAAACTGAGTTGATTGGTCACGAAACTAAGTCGATTGTGGACGATAATCTCCGACAGACAGCCTCTTACACTCAGCGCCCCTCCGCGCTTACCTCCGCGCCCCTCCGCGTTAAAAATCCCCAAAAATCCAAATTTTCCGCTTAAATTACGGGAATACACACACCAGCTATGTGTTAATACAAAGATATACCGATACTAAAATAGTACATGGAACCACTAACTACT
Organism: Anabaena sp. CCY 9910; assembly: GCF_963920875.1. NCBI lineage: Bacteria > Bacillati > Cyanobacteriota > Cyanophyceae > Nostocales > Nostocaceae > Anabaena > Anabaena sp. CCY 9910. Next base: position 20,261 of record NZ_CAWUDJ010000046.1, read on the forward strand.
GCGGCGATCGCTTTTATCGGAAACAATCTTCTTACCAAATAGTCTCAACACTATACTGTGCAATGAGTGGGTCGATTGTCAAAATTGGCAAATTCTCTACTTGACTTTGAGCAATCAGAATGCGATCAAATGGATCTCGGTGGATATTCGGCAAGGTAGCAACCTTGAGAGTATGTGTCAATTGAATACTTAGACTCTCAAAACGGTTTAAAGCCAGTCGGCTGGGAATATATTCTTCTACAGATTCAGGTAAAGTCAGTTTACCTGATTTATTTTTAATGACAATCTCCCAAGTACTGGCCACACTCAGAAATAAGACATTGCTTGAGTCAGCAATTATACTGCGACTGGCAAAAGATAATTGAGGGTCATCTGTCACCCACCAAAGAAATACATGGGTATCTAACAAAACTCTCATTGCTAAACTAGATGAGAACTATCAAAATCATTGAGGATATCCTCTGGTAAAGGATCGTTAAAATCAGGTGCGATGATCACTTTGCCTTTATCTAATCCTGCAATTCGAGGAGAGGTAGTATTTGTGAGTGAAACTAAGCGTGCAACAGGAATACCCTTCTCAGCAATCACTACTTCTTCCCCAAGTAATACCTGACTTAGCAGTTCAGAAAACTTGGCAGTTACTTCAGAAACATTGACAGTAATAGTCATTTGCCCAAGTAATTGTTAATTCCTCATACTTCTTAGGATAACACTTGCCAAATTTAGTAGGGTGCGTCAGTATGAATAATTGCTGAGTATAGTTAGGGTATATCGCACTGACACACCCTACATCTTGGATATTTTTTGATCTGGAAGTCTCTTAACTTTCGTTGCGATCGCTTTGCCATATTGTAGGCGATCGCCTTTTACAATTAAAGTATTAATTGTCTAAAACGCACACACCTAATGAATTAATTCAAAATACCCTACGGGAAGCTAAAGCTACAAAATTCAAAATGAAGAAAAATTCTGTAGACGCACTACAAAAGATGCAGATACCCGACTTTTTGAAAAAGTCGGGTATCTCTAATTTTTAAATCTGCAACAACCCCTCTGGATTCACCGATAAAAGCGATCGCCTCTGCAAACCTTCCCGGTGTAAAATCTCATTAGCTGCGATTAAACCACTACTGACAGCCCGTTCCATTAAGCCGCAGGGGAAGGGCATTTTTACCCAATCACCAGCAAACAATAAATTAGAAATATTTGTACTGGTTTCTGGACGTTCTCCATAACTATTGGGGGGATAACCAGAAAAGTTATGTTGATTTACCAATTCCCGATGCAGGAGTTTTGCTTGTTTCAGTTGGGGGACTATGTCATATAGTTCGTTTTCAAAGGTAGTTAACAAAGCTTCTTGGGTGGGAAATTCTTTTTCTTTGTAACAATAGGCGTGTAACTCTACGACACTACCGCCAGTTTTTTGCGACCAATCAATAAATTGTTGCTGAATGCGATGATATAAGGTGATGCTGTCGGTTAACTGATAGCCAGATAAGGAAGTAAAGTTACTTTGTTCCCACTCAAAATCTTGATCAAACCAGAAACGACACACAGCAAAAGGATCAGCGATACTCAAGTTTTCTACTTGCGATCGCACTGTTTGATCTACATCACCACTAATATGCTTAAATAATTGTTGTACTCCGGGGACATCGGTAGCAAACACGTAATAATCTGCGGTGATTGTCTCTGGTAAGGGTGCATCATTAGTTGTGGCTAGCAGTTGCAATTCATCATTTTGTTTTTGTACAACCTGCAACTTTTGTAAATCCCGCTTGGCTGGCCCCTTCAACACTTTACCATCAGCCGCAAACTCAGCCCCATGACAAGGGCAACGGTATTTACCATCTGTGGATTTTTTGACAGTACAACCTTGATGAGTACAAGTTAAAGAAATTGCTGTGTCGCTACCAGATTCTACAGCAAATACTTCATCAGCCGCACCAAAATATTCGGTTTTTTCTTCAGTAATCACTGAGTTACGTTTTACCCAAAAAGGCACATTATTTTGATTACTGCCAACATAATATTTTAAGCCTTGAATTTTCCCATCTTTGGCAATAATTTCACTTACCGTTGCATCGGTAATAATTTTCCCGCTATTATTTTTCACACTCTTGGCGATGGGTTGGACTAAACTTGTACCCATATCATCTTTCGTACCATTAAAAGCCAGTCCTTCTGGATTGCCAAAAAAGTAAAAATGGAAGAATTGCATTAATTCCCCCACGCTCATCGTGTCTGGCGCGTTCAAGCTAGACTTAGCAAATGGGAGAAAATACAAATCATATAAACCTTGGGGAAATTCTGTTTTTACCCAATCAGCCACCGATATATTATCAAAGCGTTGATAATTCTTTTCTCGCTGAAAACCTGTGATGGCTTGAAATACTTGTAGGTGTTTAATTTTAGTTAAATTAATTCCCCATTGGAAGCGATTAGGCGAGGCGATCGCTAAGTCTACAATATTCCAAGGGAAGGCTGAATGACTAGGACGAAAAACCTCTGGTTTGTATTGATCTCCTCGATAGACAACTGAATAAAAGTTTAATGATTGAAAATTATCATTTATTCCCAGTTCTGCAACTATACTTTTCAAATTATAGTACTGAGGAAAAAAGCCATGAAAGCCATGTTCCATCATGAAGGTTTCGCCCACGGCTTCTATTTGCCAGCTAGCAATTTTACCACCTAGTTGGGGTGATTTTTCTATCAGTGTGACTGTAAACCCCCGTTGACTCAATTCATACGCACAAGCTAAACCCGCTAAACCACCCCCGATAACTATGACACTTTTTGCTTGATTCAGTAACCGTGGCAAACTTAAGGTATCTTTTTGAAATACTGTTGGCTGAGGCTTAGTAAAGCGAGAGTATCCTGTTACTCCTGCAACTGCACCAACACCAAACACCTTTAAAAGGGTGCGACGGGATATATTAGTAGACTCTGGCAAATTAGGTAATAAACTCATTGGTGATAAAATTAACTCTTCACAATGAAATACTGGCGTAACATTATCAGTAAATTTTGGGTTATTTTTCCCTAATGTTTGTTAACTCTAAACGAAATTATTTTTACAGAATCAAGAAAATTGTCAATTGTTTGGCGTAAAAAGTGTAATAAATTACATTTACTTGGGATAATGCTGTATGTAGATTTGTTAGCATATATGTATCAAAATAAAAAAGCAACCCCCTGCATTAATACAAATGAGTAAACGTTTTAATAGTGTCATTTTGTAAGTGATTAGTAACTTCTCTACCGTAACCTTCTGTTATATAGACACTTTTCTATAGTTGGTGCAGTCAAGACTAATCAAATGAATTAGCTAGACTGAAACTTATGAAAAACTGGGTGCAATCAACAAATATTGCTAAAATATTCAGCCCAATACTTCTTTTAGGAACAATTACCGCTACAGCACAAGCACAATCAGCACAAGGGCCTTTATTTTCGCCTAATGTCAATCTTCAGGTGCAGCGCATTAGTGGAGTTTGTCCGCCAACAGTGGGATTATGGTGGATTATCTTACCTTATGAGGGTGGTGCAGAACATACAGTAGTGGCTGATATCAGGGCTTTTGCAGATAACACGCAGTTAGTTGCGTCTGATAATCAGCAGTTTGTAGAATTTGTTTCCCCTCTACGCAGCAACTACGCTTCTTGTGTAGGTCAAGCAAGCAGTCAGGAATATATTTTTTACAATGTAGAGTTTAAAAATAAGAAAGCATATTTTCGTGTAGATTTGCGAAATATTAATGCACCAGGACGGTTAATTATTGATAAAACTGTAGCTGGTTTTCGTCCTTATGTGCGGTGGGCGATCGCCGACTAGAATTAGAGTTAAAAATAATATCAAATTTGCCTAATTACCCCTTACCAGACTTCATTTTGGGATAAGCGATGCGTTTATGATGAAACTGTTGCCAAACTTCTACAAAAATTTCGGCAATTTGTGACATTTCTTCCCGCGTCAAACCTGAATCAATAAGTTGATTATCTTGCCATCTAGCGCGGAGAATATTATTCAGAACAGTTAAAGCTTGTTCAGTATTTACATCCTTGAGCGATCGCAATGCAGCTTCACAAGCATCAGCCAACATCACTATGGCTGTCTCCCGCGATTGGGGAATCGGGCCGTCGTAGCGAAAATCGGCTTCATTGACGACAATGTTAGGGTCTGCCTGTGCCATCTGTTCTGCTTGATGATGAAAATAAGCAATTAACATCGTCCCTTGATGTTCGGGGATAAAGGCTTGAATCGCCGTGGGTAAAAGATGTCTCCGCGCCATTACCAAGCCTTCACTAACGTGCTTTTTAATAATTTCTGCACTCTTCCACGGGTCTTTGATTTCCGTTTCGTGTTTATTTGGCCCCCCCATTTGGTTTTCAATAAAGCCCAGGGGGTCGTGCATTTTGCCAATATCGTGATACAAAGTCCCAGCCCTCACCAATTCCACATTACATCCCAGGTGTTTCGCCGCAGCTTCCGCCAGGGTTGCCACAAATAGGGTATGTTGAAATGTCCCTGGTGTTTCCGTCGCTAACCGTTTTAATAAAGGTCGATTGGGATTTGCTAATTCTGCCAAGCGAATGGGGGTAACTAAATCAAATAGCTTTTCTAAATAAGGACTTAAACCCAAAGCCACAACACTCCAAGCTAGTCCCGATAAAGTAAATAACCCTGCTTCTTGGAGGATGAGATACCAGGAGGAACCAAAAGCCGCACCAATCAAAACTTTCATCAGTAGGTAAACGCCACCTTGAGTAATAGCGATCGCCCCACCCAAAAGGGCTAATTCCTCACGCGATCGCAATCTGTGGGCGATGTAACTACCTAAAATTCCCCCAGCCGCACCAGCTACTAGTCCAATAGTGCTGATTTCCATACTCATGGGTAAAATGAACAAAAGTAAGCCGATAACTGTCATACTCAACTCACGGCCATAAAAACTACCCAACAGCAAACCGACAGCGCCCCAAGTCGTATAGGACACACCCATTGCTAGGACTCCTGGCGTACTCAAGGTAAGTAACAAAACTAACAGGCGATCGCGTTGTCTGAGTGGACATTTACTGCGTGTTTCCACTAGGACAAATATACAAACTCCCCCAGTCACCAAACCGCCTAATTTCAGCAAAGCTAACCAGTTATTTTCGCGGCTAATCAGCTGATAATGCTCTAATACCTCAAAATCCCACTCAGTAATTTCCTTTCCTTTCTTGACAATAACTGCACCTTGTTTCACCTCAACCATCACAGGTGCAACCACAGATGCAGCTTTTTGAGCGTGTTCTCTGGTTTGTTCCTCATCTTTCTTCAGATTCGGTTCCAGTACAGCCAACAATACTTTAGTCGCTAAAGATTCCGCACTTTTGGGGACAAAAGCCTGCACTTGTAAAGTTACAGCGTTTTGTAACACACTCTGGGGCAAACCCGCAGGAATACCTTGGGCTAAAATCCGTTCTGCACCTTGGCGGATTCCCTTTTGTGTTTGAGTCCATTCATAATCTGACAATTCCAGAAGCACAGTTTCGTGATAAATTGTCTGTGTTGTAATTGTATCTACGTGTAAAATTTGCACACTAGCTTGGGCGTAAGCTTCCCTTGCTTGAGTAATTTGATTGATCAGTCTAGGTAAATTTTGATTGGCAGTGGTCATCCGAAAAGTAGCTAATTCTGCCAACGCTTGCACAAACTGAGTGTTTGTAGAGACTTCAGGATTTTGTGTTTTGGGGGAATATATACTTTCTTTTGGTTGACCAGGGTCAAGAGAAACACCTTGAACTTGACTTTCCTGACCGAGGGAAACTGTCGGAGGGGGAAATACTAAAGAAGTTTGTGTTTCCGTATTCGGCAAATTCTGGGAATTTTCTTGTTTACGCAGGCGGCGAGTACTAGGTTTTTCTAAGAACAATCCCAACCTTTTTTGACCCGTATTTTCTAAAGCCACCAGCATCATTTGCCATTCTGCATCAGAACAAGAGCGCAGGTAATGTTGGCTAGATAAGGACAGGACTGAAGTATCATAAAAAGGGAAAGAACCAGCCGATATGCGAATTTCATTACCCTGATCCAGCATTTTCTCTAGGTTTTGGCCGATTTGTGCTGTAGTTCTGACATCGACCATTAACACTGGTGTTAAACTTTTACGAGCTGCTTTGCGTTCAATTTCAGTGCGTTTTTTATCTTCAATACTAGCGCTACGAGGTGCTTTAATCGTTTGGGGTGCAACCGTCCCTATTTTCAGCTTTGGTTGATTATATAACTTATGACCAATTACCCCCGTAAGAGAGACAATAGCGATCGCCAAAACAACGGATGAACGCTGTTCATGCACCCAGCCCAGATTTACTGCATCTACCCAACTTTTCTTCTTTAACGATTTTGCCATTTTTTGCTAGGTCTCTCAGGCTCAAAAGCTGATGCAACGAGCTTTTTCCCATGTGGCGTTGCATAAATGCGGGATGAATTGGGACTTTTGTACAAATATGAGTAGATAAGCTGTTACGCATTTAAATCGTATATTTCGCACTCAGGTTGTCAAAAGTCCACAGTCCAAGCTAGCCTTTAACTCTGGACTCTTGACTATGGACAGCCCTGACTCAAGAATATTTGATCTAAGCGCGTATCACCTTAGAGAGTTATTTAATCGATCTAACGCCCTCGAATAATGTTAGGCGCTGCATAAACAGAAAATGGAACCGATTGATTAGGCATGATAAACCCTGATTCTGAAAACTCTCTGGAATTTAGGGGAAGATTATACACTCCTGACCACACCCCAGCAAGAGCATCCGCCAATTCTAGCATCTGGCAGAGGTTGGTTTCTTCGTTGGCTGTTGAGTTAGTTGGTAAAAGTGAAGTCTGCCAATTAGCAGGAATACCTACAGTGCTGTTATAACTTCCAGACAAAATACCAGTAATAGCTGTTATTGTCTGTGAGTGCATAGATTCTAGTTGCAAGCTACGCAAAACCGAGAAACGAAAGTCTTCCAAGGTGCTGAGAAAGCAGTAAAATGCCACAGCAGTAGCATGAGAAAGTTTTTCTTCTGTACTCAACTCAGCTTTTAGTCTTTCTAAACCAGCCTGTTCTTCTAAAAGTTTGTGTATTATTAATAATTTTTGTGGAAGTAATGTCTCGGTTTCTCCAATAAAAGAGATGATTTGCGGGATTATAGTGTGGAGGTGCAGCTTTTCTGTCAGTGATTGAGCGATCGCATACCCTATTGCTAGGTTACTATCACGAATAACTGGAGCATCATCCCATATTTTTGATACCCGCACCAAATTCTGACGCAGTTTCACAGGATTTTCATGGAAAAAAAGTGCTACTGGGATTGTGGCAAAAATTAGGTTGTTTTCGATACCTGAGTTTCCAGGCGAAGGAATAAATTCTTTTTGGTATCCTATTTGCCACTCATCTACATCTAGTTTTCCCAGTTTAATTAAACTTTCAGCGCCAGGAATAATAGTTCTAGCAAAGTTGGAGAAACTTTCCCTGTTATTACCTACCCCACCCTTAGCCAAATTTTCCCCTAATATTCCTCCAACAAAAGCACCCCTAAACCTACTAACCAACGAGTAGCGCATAATCTTCAAAAGTTAAAAGCAAGTTATTCTACCTTTCCACTTTTAACTTTTTAACAAGAAAACTGCTCAGTTGAGAGTAGATAAAAACTGATTAGGGACTTCCAGAAATTAAATTATTCAGTTTGGCGCGCGAAGATAATAGAGAGACTCTTTCTCCCCCTGCTTCCCCTGCTCTAAATCTCATCCCCTCAAATGCGCCACCAGCCCCTGTAAGCCTAATAAATAGCTTTGTACACCAAAACCGCTAATCTGACCAATAACTACGGGGGCGATGTAGGAATGATGGCGGAAATCTTCTCGACGATAGATATTACTGAGATGGACTTCTACTGTGGGTAAATTTACAGCAGCGATCGCATCTCGTAAAGCTACGCTGGTATGAGTATAAGCTCCCGCATTAATCAAAATTCCGTGATGTTTCCCCAACGCCTCATGAATAGCATCTACTAACACGCCTTCATGATTGGATTGTAGGGGAAACACTTGTGCCTGTAACTTAAGAGCTGCTTCTGCCAATAAGCTATTAATCTCAGCCAAAGTTGTAGAGCCGTAAACTCCTGGTTCTCTTTTTCCCAGCAAATTTAAGTTTGGCCCATGTAGCACCAAAATACTTAGAGGTTGCGATGTCAAGTTTCGTACCTTCGGGCTTTTAGCGACGACGTGAGCGATCGTTTACAGGAATCGGAATCAGCTCCGGTTCCGGCTCGGCTTCTGGTCCTAGTAAGGACTCAATTAGCTTACGTGCCAATTCTTTCAGCTTTTCCAGTACCTTTTCTATATAGTCCATTAAACTGACCGCTCCTGAGATACTACCTCAATTTTGACTAACAGCTACGCAGAAACTGGCGTAATTTTGCACCTCTGGCCTACAACCGGACTGATACATTTTTTTGTATTGCAGTCGCAGGCTAATTTTAAAATTTTCGTGTTGTTATCTCTCTTACTTTTTAGAGTATCACATTAGCAACCCATCGGACTGCATCCAAGGATGGTCATTGGTCATTAGTCCATAGTCCATAGTCCATAGTCCATAGTCCATAGTCCATAGTCCATAGTCGAAAATCTTGGACTGTTGACTATTGACTCTTGACCCTTGACTCTTGACCCTTGACCATTAACCTTACGCCCCCTTTTTTTTCGTAGCAGCGCTAGATGATTTCGCCGTTGATTTAGATTTAGTTGTACTAGTTTTACTTGTTTTGCGTGTAGTTTTAGCGGTTGAAGCTTTGGCAGATAGTAATTCTATCGCTGTAGCCAATGTTACATCTTCGACAGATGTCCCTTCAGGAAGACCTACATTGGTCTTACCATGTTTAATATAAGGGCCATAGGGGCCGTCGTAGATATTTATGGGGGCATCATCCTCTGGGTGTGTACCTAATTCCCGTAAAGCAGCCTTTGATTTACTACTAGTAGAACCACGGGTCTTTTTCGGTTCCGATATCAACTCCAGCGCTCTTTCTAAAGAAATTGTTAAAACATCATCACTCGCTTTGAGAGAACGGTAGTCTTTCCCTTCTTTGCCTTGGTCGTGGACGACGTAAGGGCCAAAACGTCCTAGACTGGCTTGGATTTTCCCTCCAGTAGCAGGATGGGTTCCCAAGGTTCGGGGTAGTGATAACAAGCCAATAGCTGTCTCTAGGGAGATATTTTCTGGGGTAACGCCCTTGGGTAGAGAAGCTTGTTTGGGTTTGGGATTCTCATCAGACTTATCACCCAACTGGACATAAGGCCCGTAAGCGCCGATTTTCACGTAAATTGGTTCGCCGGTTTCAGGATGGCGGCCTAGTTGGTCTGGGCCGACGGTTTTTTGCCGCAGGATTATTTCCACCTGTTTGGGGTCGAGGTCGGCGGGTGTTAAATCTTTGGGAATTGAAGCAGTAACTACACTGTCACCGTTTTCCACTTCGATATAAGGCCCATATTTACCAATACGGACTTTAGCATCTAAGTTTTCTAGTTCTACAGTTCTGGCTTTACCTGCATCAATTTGGCTTTCTCGTTCTCTCACCAAAGTTTCCAAACCTTGATCCCCTAGATAAAATTTCTTTAGGTAGGGTAGCCACTGAGCTTCACCTTCAGCAATATCATCCAAGGTTTGCTCCATTTTGGAGGTAAAACTGGGATCAACGATGTCGGGGAAATGTTTTTCTAACAAATCGGTGACGGCGAAGGCGGTAAAGGTGGGGATAAGGGCGTTATTCACCAATTGGGAGTAACCCTTATCGATAATTGTGCCGATGATGCTGGCGTAGGTACTAGGGCGACCAATGCCTTCACTTTCTAGGGTTTTGACTAGGGTCGCTTCAGTGTATCTAGCTGGAGGTTGGGTTTCGTGACCAACTGCTTCGATATTTTTACAGTCTGGATGATCCCCGACTTTTAGACTGGGTAAGATTACCTCTTGGTCTTCCAAGGCGGCTTCTGGGTCATCAGAACCTTCAACGTAGGCGCGTAAATATCCAGGAAAATCAATGCGCTTACCGGAAGCACGGAAACCAGCGTCTTCTACTTGCAACTGCACGGTAATTTGGGTTTGGCGAGAGTCAGCCATTTGACAGGCGACGGTACGCTTCCAAATCAAATCATAGAGGGCAAGTTCTCGACCACCTAAGCCGGTTTCTTGGGGCGTGCGGAAGGTGCTACCAGCCGGACGAATGGCTTCGTGGGCTTCTTGTGCGCCTTTGGATTTGGTGGTGTATTGGCGAGGCTGGGGACTGAGATATTGTTTGCCGTATAGTTGTTCTACACAATTGCGAGCAGCTGCGATCGCCTGTTCTGACAAATGCACCGAATCTGTACGCATATAGGTAATATACCCTTGCTCGTATAAATTCTGGGCAATCCGCATCGTGTCCCTGGCTGACAGGCGCAGTTTACGGTTAGATTCCTGCTGTAATGTCGAAGTGGTAAAGGGTGGCGCGGGTTTGCGCGTCACTGGCCGTTCTTCTACCTCTGAGACATTCCAGGTTTTACCAGTCAGCCGTTCTTGGAGCGCAACTGCTTCTGTTTCACTCAGCAGCACCACATTACGTCCGGCGGTGATCCTACCAGTAGATGGGTCAAAATCGCTCCCAGTCGCTACTTTTGTGCCTGCTAGGGTGGTTAGCTGGGCGGTAAATGGGCTTTTGCTTTGCTCCAAATATGCCTTTAAATCCCAATATGTACCTTCATGGAAAGCCCGGCGTTGGCGTTCTTTGTTTACCAGCAATCGCACCGCCACAGACTGTACCCTTCCCGCAGATAGTCCCCAAGCAATTTTTTTCCACAGCAGAGGGGAGAGGGTATAGCCCACCAAACGATCCAAAATCCGCCGTGTTTCCTGGGCGCGGACTAGCTGCTCATCGATATTGCGGCAGTCCTTTAAAGCTTTTTTGATGGCTTCTTGGGTAATCTCATGAAACACCATCCGCTTTGTCGGCACTTTTGGCTTCAGCAACTGGTATAAATGCCAACTGATGCTTTCACCTTCTCGGTCTTCGTCAGTAGCTAGAATCAGTTCATCAGCATCTTTCAGCGCTTCTTTGAGCTGGGTGACAACTTTCTTTTTGTCTTTGGGGACAACATACACTGGTTCAAAGTCCGCGTCCACATTTACCCCAAGCTGCGCCCATGCTTCCCCTTTAACAGTGGCGGGAATTTCACTAGCTGACTGGGGTAGGTCACGTACATGACCCATCGACGCTTCTACCCGATAGTCTTTTGGCAGGTAGTTACGAATGGTACGAGCTTTGGTTGGAGATTCGACAATGACGAGAGTTGACATGGAATTTCAAAAAAAAGAATAGCTGTGAAGCTAAACAGTTAAATTGAGTTAACTTCGATGAAATGTCAAGATGAAACGTCACAATTGCTTTAGATTGAGCCTCATCAAGATTGTCTGTTGGGTTGAAAATCCTTCAAACTGCGGGTTTAGTCCTTTCTAGAGCATATGTTAGAAGAATGCTGCTGGAAATTCCAGCTATTTCCATCTTTAACTTATCAAAGGCAAATTGGCGACTAGAGTTTTCAATATACCCCGTGAGTTTAGTACAAAGATACCTTAGGGTTCGGGCAGGGGAGATAAGAGAAGCAATGACTCAAAATTAAACCAAACTTGAGAGAAAAAGCGAAGAGGGGTTTGTACTTATTCCAGAGGCAAAATTATGCGGGCGATTCGTCAAGGCGATGTTATTCTACTACCTGTGCAGGAAGTTACTGGAGAAATGATACTTCACTTAACTTTGGCAGAGGGTGAGTTTATAGGGCATCAACACCACATCACTGAGGATGAGGCTCAGTTATTCCAGCAAGGTGACACACTTGATTTGCGTGTGTTTTCCGAGACTACTTTCCTAGATTAAAATTTGCGCCTCTCTGCGCTTTATAAAGATATCCGAGGCTTTTTAACGCAAAGCCACGCTAAGGTACGCGGATCTGGTTCGCTCAAGATAATTCGTTTTGTCAGTAGTTATGTGATCAATCAAAATTTAAATATTTTTCTGAGAAAAGGGTTGGTTCAGTTCTTATCTGCCAATAACTATAAGCGATTGAATTAAATAGTTGGGCAGAATATACCCTTGTGTAGATTGACAACCCCATTGATGTTGAGCCAATCTACTTAATTAAGATGACCTGCCCCAGTACAAGATTCATTGATGTTGTGCGGGTTCCAGTCCAGATTCAGATGAGCCGGTGAGTCTATTTTGTGGATAACCTGGGGAACTGAATCCAGATACTTTCTGTGTAGAAAGTTAATTTCTAGATAGTTAAAAAGTTTTGTATTTTACCATACATTAAAACGAAAAGTTCAATATATACTTTACTAATCATGAAGTTGTGATAAAATCTAATTTAGAGAAGTTAATTTCGGTGATACGTATCTTGTTTTTAGTAATAATTTCAAGCGGCTCTCCGGATCAACATCTCTGCATCAATGGATTCTGGAGAGTTTCATGTCAATATACGTAGGGAATCTGTCCTACAGCGTCACACAAGACGACCTTACTAAAGTATTTTCCGAGTACGGTTCAGTCACACGCGTTCAGTTACCCACAGATAGAGAAACCGGACGTGTTCGCGGTTTTGGTTTCGTAGAAATGGAATCATCAGCCGCAGAAGATGCAGCTATTCAAGCTCTTGATGGCGCAGAATGGATGGGGCGCGTACTTAAAGTTAATAAAGCTCGTCCACGGGAAGAGAAAGGCGCTCGTTCCGGTGGGGGTAATTGGTCAAGAAATAATGGTGGTTATTAATACCGATAAGCTGTTAAGCATTTAAATTGTATATTTCGCACTCAGGTCGTCAAAAGTCCAAAGTCCAAGCTAGCCTTTGACTCTGGACTACTGACTATGGACAGCCCTGACGCAAGAATATTTGATTTAGATGCGTATAACCTTATTGTTTCTTGAGAAAATTAGTATTTCTTAAAAGCAAATCATCCCATAATTAGCAGATTAGTGATTCACTGATCTGCTTTTTCGTAAAATGGGGTACGGGGGTATAGGGGTTTGAAACTCTCACATCCTTACACCTGGTCTCAACAGAAAATCTGGGTGCGTAAGTCCTAGACTATGGACTAGTTTCTACCAAAACTGTTACTGATGCGATCGCTACTAACATTTCGTCATTTTTGTCGTTGAGTTCAGCAATAGCGCGTCCCTGAACTACCATACCCCCAAATTCTACTTTCAAGCTTTTGCGTCCGAAGGGTAAAACCGCTAACACTTCTTCTTCTCTAACTTTTTCTGGATAAGGTACTGCTACCTGGACTTCCACAATCATTTCATTGGGATGACTTAAACCAGCGACTTCCCACACGCCCGGTAAGGCGTTGTGAGCGATCGCATTCCGGACAGCCCTAGCTGCGGCTACTGTCGGTTCCTGTCCATGCTGATCTACTCCCATCCCCATTTCGATAATCAAGCGTTTAAGAGCCACATTGACCTCCTGAATTATGCCATTCTCACTTTAATAGGACTTATGCACCCAGATTTTCTGTTGAGACCGGGTGTAAGGGTGTGAGAGTTTCAAACCCCTATACCCCTACACCCCTATACCCCTATACCCTTCTCCTGATGACACAAGAAGCGATCGAACAAGTTGTTACTGCTTACTTTGCCAATATCACAAGTATGAATCCAGAAGGCTGGATAGATAATTTTGCCGAAGATGCTATTAGTCATGATCCGGTCGGTGAACCACCAGCAAAAGTTCATGAGGGATATCGTCAATTCATCGGACAGTTACAGGCGGTATTTGAAAAACTAGAAGCAACAATCGAGCATATCTTCATTGCTGCTAATGAAGCAGCTGTTAAATGGACGATGGCCGGAATCAGCAAAAGTGGTAAGCCTGTGAAGTTTGCAGGAATTACCATCTTTGAGGTTAACGCTGAAGGAAAGATTCAAACAACCCGTGCTTATTGGAATCCTGCACAGATGATTGCACAGTTACGCTAAAACAACTAATCACGCGCAGGAATTCAATTACTACCAAATGTGAGCAGGATCAGGAAGGAAAATAATAATTAATCTTTTCTTTATCTTCTCTCCATTCCCCATTAGCAATTACCAATTCGCAAAAAAGCCTCTGGTGATTGTATTAATTTACCAAAGGCTTTTTCTGCAATAGTTCATCATGACGACTCTTGCTCTTCTTCGTAAAACCAAATTTCTGCCAACAGGCTCAAGCCCAGCAACCAAATAAAGCAGACAACTGTAATCCAGAGTAGTACTAACATAGCGATCGCCTCCAAACAACAATTTTTTTACCCGCTACTCCTCAGCATTCCAAATTACATTCAGTCCGACTAACTACATACTACACGCTTGGTATCATTGGTAAAGGGTGTAATTGGTTGAGTTTTTTTAATTATTGCTACTTTAATGTTAAATAAATCCCTGAAGAGTTATTTTCACAAATCCTGTTATCTTGAATGTATCACCTTAGATTATTCACATAAGTATAAGTTTTCATTTACTTTACTTACAAATTTATACATCGTAGAGTAAATATAGTTTGGATTATTGGGACTTATATCAAATTTATTTTGATGTTTGTTTATTTAGCTTCCTAAATAAGCAACTTCAGTTAATATTAATCAGGTTTTATTCTTTAGTTGCTCATCCTGACCTAGTAGATCATCTGGTATTAATTACATCTCATTCAATAGCTTTTAGCCCTCATTGCTCCCATGCTGACCCATCACCGCAAGCCCGTGTGCTTATCACTTATATCAACTGACCTACCATTCTGGTCTGTTGTAGAAACTGCTGGAACACTATATCAAAAAGACCTTGATAGGTTCCATTTATTACTGACTACACCGCCGCTTATCACCTGTGAATTAGCAAGTCCTGATACTCAAGAAGAACAACTTGCCCCACGTACTAGTAAAGCTTATGCTCCTGCTAGCCCTAGAGTTTTGTGGTTAGAAATTTCTCCCTATCGAGTAATTATGACCATGCAAGGTAACGATCAAGTGAGTTATCGTCACTTCTGGGAACAGGGCGTTTATGGCGTAAGTCGCTATTGGTTGCCAACCGAGTCGTTACAACCCAGTGATCCCATCCGCTTACGGAACTATACCAATAGCTTGACTCTCAGTGGACACGAACTGCCAGAGCATTTGCGTGTGGAATATGAATTGTGGGCTGAAAAAGTCCAATTAGGGCGCTATATTCTCAATCTGGAAATTCAACATTAGGGACTTCCAGATAAAAAAATATCCCAAATGTAGGGTGCGTCAGTGCGAGAAAACTTAGCTGTACCAAAAAATTATTCATACTGACGCACCCTACTAACCGTCAATTTGGAATAATTTATTTTTTGGTGTTCCCATTAATCACAAAATACTGAATGATGAGTGAGACTCGACCGAAAGAGCGCCACTCATCACGCATATTATGGACTCACGCCATAGGCTGTGGTTCTTTAACTTTTGCTTCTAATGTCGCTGGCTCTACTGATATTAATTCACCGTGGTTTAATGTCCAGCAGTAGTCAGCGATCGCCAACAAATCACCAGCATCATGTGTTACTACTAATAATGTCCAATCTTGTTTAAGTTTGGCTAATAAGTTCACTAGTTGCCGACGCATTGACCAATCTAATCCGGCTGTCGGCTCATCTAGTAATAATAAATTGGGTTGGCGAATTAATTGTACCGCCAAGGCTAACCGCCGTTGTTGACCCCCACTTAAAGCATAGGGTGCAGCCGAAAGCGATAAATGCTCTAGTCCCACTTCACCTAATGCTTGTCTAACTCGCTCTGTCCCTAATTCAGGATGCCCTATGCGTAATTCTTCTAAAATCGTACCACCGCAAAAGTGCCGTTCGGGAAACTGAAACACCAAACCTGCTAATTGTTGTAGCTGTTCGGCTATGAGTTCTTGTTCTCGCCAGAAAACTCCACCAGATGTTGGTTCGGCTAGTCCAGATAAAATCTCTAATAAAGTACTTTTACCAGAACCGCTTGGGCCAATAATCAAACCCAGCTTTTGGGGTGGTAATTCTAGATTGACAGACTTGAGGATAGCTGTTGGGCAAGCGGTGGGATAGTAAACCAGATTTCGGAGATAGAGCATTTGTTAAGATTACCAAACGTTGGCAAAGAACTCACTAACTAAGATTAACTACAACTAGAAAGGCTGGAAACTTTGCTCAGGATTTATAGATTGTTACTTAATTACAACCTCAATTTACCAGCAAAGATCATCCTGATGGTTCCATTGTGACAGATTCCCCAAAAGCGGTGATTACAGTAATTTTGGGAACTTGACATGATGACTCAAGTCTAAGTGTGAGGAGTATATTATCTGCTACACACACAAATCATAACTAAATTATTCAGTATTTTAAGTAACATAGACAACTTTTTCAACCGCAATTATTCTGAGGCTGATTCATGCTCAAAAATTTTCCCTCTCCTCACTCAATAATATTCTCTCAAGTAAATAAGCTGGCTCAGGCAAGTTTTGGCGTGGCGATCGCCTTAACTTTGGCAAGCAATCCATCATGGGCTGGCGATCCCTTCCGCGCAGAGAAACCGCGTAACATTGGCGACAATACAGAACAGGCTTTTAAAGCAGTTTTTCAACGGGGTGATTATCCCACCGCAGAACGTCACCTTAATCAAGCAATCTCCAGTGAAGCCAATGAGCCTCTAGCTTACGCCATGAAAGCATCTTTAGCATACATTAATGGAGATTTGGCAGGGCTGAGTAATTACGGCAAGAAAACCCTGGAAACAGGACAAAAATTAGTTGCTACTGACGAATTACGGGGCAATATTTACACAGCTGTAGGACATTTTTTAGAAGGGGGGGCAATTATTAGCCGTGAAGGTACACTCAGAGGCGCACCTCAAGCTTTGGGACGACTAAGACAAGTATATGAACATCTGGATAAAGCAGAAGCGATTTCTCCGCAAGATCCAGAATTGAATTTACTCAAGGGTTACATGGACTTGATGCTGTCTGTGAGTTTACCCTTCGCCAATCCAGATGAGGCGATTAATCGGCTACAAAGAAATGCTGCACCTCAGTATCTAACTAATCGAGGCATTGCGATCGCCTATCGTGATTTAAAACAGTATCCTCAAGCTCTAGATTATGCTAACCGCGCCATCAAAGAAGCTTCAGATAACCCTGAGTTGTATTATCTCAAAGCGCAAATCCTCAAAGGACAGGGTAGCCAAGAAAAAAGCCAGCAATTAATTCGAGAAGCGATCGCTAATTTCGACAAAGCCTTAACTAAAAGGTCTCAGCTTCCCAGTTCGTTGGTAAAGCAAATTGAAAGCGAACGCAATAATGCTGTTAATAACCTGAATAATGCGGGGCGGTAATTGGGGATTGGGGACTGGTAATGGGTAATTGGGGACTGAACCCATTACCCATTACCCAGTCCCCAGTACCCAGTCCCCATCACTCATCAATTTGTCCCACGCGACGAATATTGAGAATATCGCTCATTTTTTTGATTTGGATGAACACTTGTTCTAGTTGTGGGCGATCGCGTATATCTATACCTAAGTCTATTAATGCTGGTTGATTAACTGCTGTTTTTACCTGGGCGTAACGTACGTTGATCCCTTGGTCACTCAGTCGAGACAAGATATCTTTTAATACTCCCACACGGTCTAGGGCTTCTATTTGAACATTGACTGGGTAAGTTTGGGGACGACCTCTATTTTCTGCGACTGGGTTCCAACTAACGGGGACTAGGCGATCGCATTCCACTGTCTCTAAATTATGACAGCCTTGGCGATGGATGGAAATTCCCCTACCCCGTGTTACTGCGCCAATAATTGGTTCACCGGGGATTGGTGTACAACAACCAGCGAGGTGATATACCAATCCTTCTACACCCACAATTGGTGAATCTGTTGCACGGGTGATGGGTGTGGGTGCTTTGGCGGTAGATGGTTCTTTAGGCAACAATATAGGTGTATCTACTACCGGCTGTTGAGATTTAACCACTTCCCGCCAGCGATTTAACACCAAGTTGAGGGTGACTTCGCCGTAACCCATACCTGCGAGTAAATCTTCAGCACTGTGATAATTACATTTTTCGGAAACAGTCCGCATTGCATCGGACTTTAATAGACTATCTAAACCAGTTTTACCCAATTCTTTTTCTAATAACTCTCGACCACGAGCCACATTTTCTTCCCGGCGCGATCGCTTGTACCATTGTTTAATTCGATACTTGGCGGCGGAAGTTCTCACAAAGTTGAGCCAATCTAAGCTGGGATGGCTATTCTTTTGAGTAATAATTTCTACAATATCGCCATTGCTTAGTCTAGTTGATAAAGGAACCATGCGTCCGTTAACTCGCGCCCCGGCACAGTGATTACCAACTTCTGTATGAATATGATAGGCAAAATCTATAGTTGTAGCCCCAGGACTTAAAGGAATTACATCGCCTTTGGGCGTGAAGACATAAACATCATCTTCAAATAAGTTATCTTTAACGCTATCGAGATATTCTTGTGCGTCTTTGAGGTCACTTTGCCATTCCAACAATTGACGCAACCAAGTAAACTTTTCATCTGATGTTGTTATCAGGCTGTTAGAACCACCAGTTTCTTTATACTTCCAATGGGCGGCGATCCCGTATTCGGCGATGCGGTGCATTTCCATTGTCCGAATCTGCACTTCCAAAGGACGACCAGTTAAACCGATAACCCCTGTATGCAGAGATTGATAACGGTTGGGTTTGGGTAAGCCGATATAATCTTTAAATCTGCCGGGGATCGGGCGAAAAGCGTCATGTACTACAGCTAAAGCCCGGTAACATTCCTCATTGGTTTCGACAATAATCCGCAGCGCTGCTAGATCATAAATTTCATTAAATTCTTTTTGCTGTCGGTGCATCTTTTGGTAAATACTATAAAGATGCTTAGGGCGACCACTGATATCTAGACAGCGAATTCCTGCTTGCTGGAGGCGATCGCGTAAAATTGCTGTAGCTTTGGCTAATTTCTCTTCCCGTGCGTCCCGCTTTTCGGAAACATACTTTTGCATTTGCCGAAAAGCTTCCGGCTCTAAATTCTTAAAGGCTAAATCTTCTAATTCCCACTTAATTCGCCAGATCCCCAAGCGATTGGCTAAAGGTGCAAAGATATCTCGTGTTTCTTGGGCTGAACGGCGACGGCTATCTTCTGACATATATTGCAGAGTTCGCATATTATGCAAACGGTCTGCTAACTTCACCACAATTACCCGAATATCTTGCGCCATCGCCAAAAACATCCGCCGGAAGTTTTCCGCTTGACTTTCGGTTTTGCTTTTAAAATTGATTTTAGAAAGCTTGGTGACACCTTCCACCAACTGCTTGACTTCCGGGCCGAAACGCTCTTCTATTTCCTCAATTGTGACATCTGTATCTTCGACTACATCATGAAGAAATCCAGCTGCTATCATAGCAGGACTACCCCCTAAGTCGCGCAGCAGCCCGGCTACAGCGATGGGGTGACTAATATATAGTTCTCCAGATTTGCGATATTGTCCGTGATGCAGTTGGTAAGCAAAATCAAATGCCCGACAAATTAACGTGTTATCACTACACATTCGGTCATCTTCTGCTTTGCTGCCATGTGTTGATGAATCCCGCAAACATTGCTTCAGCCATTCTGGAAGGCTAAGGTCGGTTGGGGAACTAATAGCGATGCTGCTCATACAATAGAAGAGGTGATCGGTGGATAGTTGAGAGGTTGACGCAATTAACAGCACTTTTGTTGGTCATGCTGTTACCCTGGTGAGGGCAGTAAACGCTGTGTGAGATACCCTATGAGACTATAGTAATGGTCTATTTCGGGTTGGAAAAAACATAAATGGGAAAAAATATATATTGCAAACGCAGCCTCAATACAATACTTGAGGCTGGTGATGCTGATAATAGCCTGATTAGATTTATTGTATAAATAATTTTCTTGACATTAATACTATCGTAAATAGCACTAGATGTCTTTAAATCTTGAAAAATATCAGAGCCTAGTAACATTACTACTGGAGTTCCGTCAGGGAATCAACACGAATCAAATCGTCGTCACAGAAGCACGCCAACGCCTAGCTGGTTTAAAGCAACTCTTTGGGGAGGAAATCGCACCTTTAGCTGAGGAGGATGCACGTATACAGCCCTACAAGACAGAAATTAGCAAACAACTGCGTCTACTAGAGGTAGATGTGATGTTTTTACAAGGAGCGCGACAACCATCTACAGCAAAAACAAGATTGGACACGATAAGCGATCGCCTCAATACTCTAATTCAATATTGCCACGCCATACTGCAACAAACGCCACCAGATACAAATGAAGATTAGATAATTACCGGAGTTGTGGTGTAAAAATAGATAAAAATGATGTGAATCATAGGATCTACGAGATTTTAGGTAACTGTGTAGATTCTATGCTTACTATCAAGTTGAGTATTGGGCAAAGGATTAGTCTAGGATACGCCATTGCTCTGGGAGTTACTATTTTGGGGACAGTATAGGACTCCTATTTGATTTCTGGACGAGTTTTTAGATAAAAGCCTTGTTGGATATATATTGAAGTCTGAATATATTTTGAAAATTCAAACTGGATTCCCATACACAAAAAAACTAAGCCGATACGAGCCTAGATTAAATCAATAGGTCTTACCGTTGATTCTCCTTAAGCAACATCATAGACAATCTCCGTACCATTATTATCGAATAAATTTGTTTAGCTCTAGAACTAAAAGATGTACCGTTGTTGAAGGATTATCTTTTACAGGATTGCAAGGACTGTATTGATTTAGCAAATTCTCAGCATTTCTGATAGCCTTCTGCTGCTTACTTAGCAATTCATCATAGATTGATTCGCTATTTTTAGAGTACTGGTATCCAAGTAATGCAGTTAATTTCCGTAAATAGTCACTTCGGGAAACTCCAGTATCTAGAAACTCAAAATGGAGGATATACCATAACTCAAAGGATTCATTAGAGTAAGCTATTCTAATACCCTCATCATTAGCACTTTTAATGGCAAAACAAAAATCTTGTTCAGTCCATGAATCTCGGTCAAAAACACACCATATTTGATCGTATTCCCCCTGACTTCTCAACTCCTTAGCTCTATCAACTAGTCCAGTTGGATTTATACCCAAACCTTGTACATCTATCACGACCTTGGGAACACGAAAACTCCTAAAATAGTTTGGCTCTGTTTTCTGTCCTTCACATACAATCAAAAATCTTTGTCGAATTTCTTTTATATCTACTTTTCTTGGTGAGTATCCAAGTTGTCTATGTTTCTTTTTAGCCATGAGCATCAAGAAGATGGACTAAATCTCCAATGTAGGGAATTGCACCATATCGACCTTTAATATAATCATTTTCAAATGAGACATCATTACGAACTTTATATTCAGCCAATGAATATAAATCGGTCACTCCATATCTATTTTTCTCAGTAAACCAAATTTGATCTCTCCTAAAAAGCTTATTTGTAAGCAAATTAGTATCATGAGTAATAAATATTAATTGTGAATTATTGGGGTTTGTCTCATTAGAATTAAACAATTCAACAATTGCATAACTAATAAGCGGATGAAGTCTGGCATCAAATTCATCAATAACAAGGGTTTTACCTTCTTGCAATGAATCAACTAGCAGTCCTGATATGGCAAATATTTTTTTAGTCCCTTCAGATTCGTCAGAGTTTAAATCGAAAAGTGCCTTACCAACTAGAACGCCATTATCATCAAATTTATGATGTAGAGTCTTAATTGAGGCAGTTTTTGCTTCTCCTCTGCCATCTAATATTAGTTCTGCTACTTTATTGAAAAGTTCTTTGAATTCATCTGGTAGGTTTTTAGTTTTATCAAGTAAGGACTCACGTGAACCTACTTCCTCGATATCTAGTTCACCAATACCTAAGTCTAACTTTCCTATCAGTTTCAAGATTGCGTCTCTTTTAACATTACTTTTCACCAAGTAATGTGATGTGTATCCTTGATAACCGTTGTCATTTAAACCTGATACAATTTTTAACTGACTTGTTACCCAATTTAATATCTTCTCAGCAATATTGACATTGAATTGAGCAGAGACAGATAAGAATAGTGCATTGTGTCGAGTTTTCTGTTGAATACCATCAGCTTTGTAAATTTTGGAAAAATTAATGCCGCTATGGTCACGCTTAAAAATATTTGTCTCTCTGACTTTAGGAACATAAAAAAGCCATTCTGAAACAACTTTGTCTTGAGTTGCCTCAAAACCATATCTATACTTTTGCTCATCTAATAGAAATACAATTTCAAAGTAAGATGGTCTAGATTCAGTTCCTATACTCAACCTAAAAGGTTCTACATCAATTTTTTCTGTAATTTGAGTTCCTTTAGAAGAGTTGATCATGAACCACTTCATGAAAGTCATTGCTCTAGCAAGATTACTCTTACCACTTGCATTTGCACCATATATTGCTGCGCTCTTAAGCAAACTGAGTTCAGCATCGACACTAAAAATATTATTCTCGTCAAGTCTTTTATCTTTGGCAACAAGATTAGCTGCCACCATGCTGAAAGTGACTATCTCTTTAAAGGATCTGTAGTTGCCAACGCTAAACTCGATAAGCATAACAAAGCCCTAAGCTTAAGAGCAATATTTGTGAAAAAAACACAAAAATACAATTTAAGCATAGCAAGAATTAGTCAGAATAATATAAAGTATGATATTGTTTCACGACGTAGTATTTGTACTCATGCAGCAGGAACCGCATCATAACCTTTCCCTTAAATAAAAGAATATTACGCTTCAATGATGTGATTACCTCGAACAGCTATTTAAAGAATTTGATAGACTAGCTTAAATTTAAAAATATCCCAGATGCTGGCTTTGGGCTGATAACTAAATTTATGAATAAAGAATTATTTTGTATAGAAAATCTGCGTGTCGCCTATCCACAGCGTAGTGGAGAAGAACTACAGTGGGCGATTGATGATGTATCTTTTACCTTGCAACCAGGGGAAAGAATGGGGTTGGTAGGTGAATCTGGTTGTGGTAAATCGACCTTGGGAAGGGCGGCGATGCGCTTGTTACCAGCTTCTAGTCTGGTAGAAGGACGCGTGACTTTTCAAGGACAGTCGGTATTTGATTTAACACCAAATGAATTGCGGAAATTTCGGGGGGAAGCTGTAGCTTTAATCTTTCAAGACCCGATGACGCGCCTTGATCCTTTGATGACGATTGGGAATCACTGTATCGAAACTTTGCAAGCCCACGCACCGGAATTATCAGCCAAGGAAGCAAAGGAAAAGGCGCTGGCGACTTTGGAAAAGGTGAAGATTCCGGCTAGTCGTTGGGGTCAGTACCCCCATGAGTTTAGCGGAGGAATGCGCCAAAGGGTAGCGATCGCTCTTGCCCTCCTCCTCAACCCCAAGTTAATTGTTGCTGATGAACCCACTACCAGTTTAGATGTCACTGTCTCGGCTCAAATATTACAAGAGTTAACCCGCCTATGCAGTGAAGAAAACATGGCGTTGTTACTGATTTCTCACGATTTAGCAATGGTAGCTGAGTATTGCGATCGCATCGGTGTAATGTATAACGGCAAAATGGTGGAAATGGGTACAACTGAATCTGTATTTAAAAACCCCCAACATGAATATACGCGATCGCTCCTCAAAGCAGCTCTGCATATTCAAGCAGTAGATGAAGGTAGTAGCGAAGCCTCCCAATCCCCAGTACCCAGTCCCCAATCGCCAATCCTACGAATTACAGAACTGAAGCAGTATTACACGATAGAACCTAACTTTGTAGAACGACTATTTAAGGCGGAAAGCCAAACTATTAAAGCTGTAGATGGGATTAACTTGGAATTATATCCAGGGGAAATTTTAGGGTTAGTGGGTGAATCTGGATGCGGTAAGAGTACGCTTTCGCGGACGATATTACAGTTAATTCGTCCCACCTCAGGCAAAGTAGAGTTTTTAGGCCAAGATTTAACCAAGTTATCGCGTCAAGAAATCCGCGCTTGTCGGCGACAAATTCAAATGGTGTTTCAAGACCCCCACGCTTGTCTGAATCCAGCCATGACGGTGGGAGAAAGTATTGCTGACCCTTTATTAATCCATCACCTAGCTGATGCGGCTAAGGCGAAAGAACAAGTGTTGTGGATGTTGCAAAAAGTCGGCTTAACGCCACCAGAAGTTTATTATCAGCGCTACCCCTCCGATTTATCTGGGGGACAACAGCAACGGGTGGCGATCGCTCGTGCGTTGATTACTCGTCCTAAAATGTTAATCTGCGATGAACCTGTGAGTATGTTAGATGCTAGTGTGCAATCGCAAGTGCTGGATTTGATGTTGCAACTCAAGGAAGAATTTGAGTTAACTTATTTGTTTATCACCCATGACTTGTGGTTAGCAAGATTTTTGTGCGATCGCATTGCTGTCATGCACGGCGGTAAAATTGTCGAACTTGGGGAAACAAAGCAGATTTTTGCTCATCCCCAGCATCCATACACCCAAACTCTTTTAGCGGCTGCACCCTTACTTGCAAGAGCGTAGTCATACCGTTTCTTCATGAAGATGTGCTTTATTCTGGACTGTAGAGACGCGACTCATCGCGTCTTCACTCAATGATGTGTTGCTGGGAAATCAGTTAGCCATAGATAGTCACAGCTATTGTTGATTTACCGTTTTTGGTTCTACAAAAGCTTCTCGACCTGTAATCAATCTGGAGCGACGATTACGAGTGATATAATTCCACGCCCACTGAAATACTACTAGTAATTTAGTGTCAAACTCGATTAAGAAGTAGATGTGAATTAATAGCCAGAATACCCAAGCAATAAAACCTTGCAGCTTAATTAAGCCTAAATCTACGACAGCTAGGTTTTGCCCAATCATTGCCAAACTGCCTACATCATTATAACGAAATTCTGGCAAAGTTTGACCTTTTAGGCGTTTTTTAATGAGTTTGGCTACATACTCTCCTTGTTGTGTAGCTACGGGTGCAACACCGGGTAAGGGTTTACCATTTTGATGGGAGAAGTTGCCTAAATCTCCCACAACAAAAATGTTTTTGTAACCTCTAACAGTTAAGTCTGGTTCTACAATTACACGTCCGGCGTGGTCACACTCTACACCTGTGCGTTCTGCTAGGACTTCTCCCATTGGGGAAGCTTTTACACCTGCTGCCCATAATATAGTTTTTGAGGGAATTTCTTTAACTTCATCGCCATTTTTGAAAGTAACGATGTCATTTTCAATATTGGTCACCCGCGTTTTAGTTTGGATAATTGCACCCAACTTTTGCAAAGATTCTGCTGCTACTTGGGATAACTCTGGCGCAATGTGGGGAAGGATGCGATCGCCCCCTTGCAATAGTAAAATTTTTGTTTCTGAGGTGTCGATGCTGCGAAAATCTTCTTTGAGGGTTTTGTATGCTAATTCGGCGATCGCACCCGCTAATTCTACACCAGTCGGGCCGCCCCCTACAATCACAAAAGTCAGCCAAGCACGGCGCTTTTCGGGGTCTGTTTCTTTTTCTGCTGCTTCAAATGCGCCAAATATCCGGCGACGCATTTCTATCGCGTCTTCCACGGTTTTCAAACCGGGTGCCAGGTCTTTCCAGTGGTCTTTCCCAAAATAAGAATGGTTAGCACCTGTGGCGACGATCAATGTATCATACGGTACTACTTTATCATCCAAGATAACGTGTTGTGCTTTGGGATTAATATCCTTTACTTCTCCCAGCAACACTTGTGTATTCTTACTTTTACTGAATACAGCTCGTAATGGTGAGGAAATGTCGCCAGGTGATAGGGTACCTGTAGCAACTTGATATAAAAGTGGCTGAAATAAGTGAAAGTTACGTTTATCGATAAGAGTAACACTTACATTTGCTTTCGCAAGAGTCTTCGCTGTATAAAGTCCACCAAAGCCACCACCAACAATTACAACCTGATGTGGTGCTTTTTTTTCATGTGAATCTACCATAAAACATAATCCTGTGTTAAGAGCGTTGTAACTTTTCTTAACAAAGATGTAGCAGAATTATGCTTAAGGTCGCCGTTTATTCAGAACAATTGAAAAAATCATGAAAGTAGCGAAAGTTATCTTTAGAACTTACCCATGAAAACGAAAAATCAAGAACTTGAACAAACCCTAAATCCTGTCTTTCTCCCCCAAATGGGTGATTTAATTCTCTAAACCATTGACTACATTTGTAGTATTAATGTAGTATATATTCTCCAAGCTAACGCTCGCGCTCTTGGACAGTGTGCATCATGGCTAAATTTAAAGATATTGTCAATTACTTTCGTGACGACTGGAAACTGAGTGCCTTCACTATTGCAGCGTCTAGCGTGTACGAAATTGTGGATTTACTTGTTCCTTATGCAATTGGGCAAATTTTGAATGTTTTGTCCAATCAACCTTTGGATAAACCCTTAGAAGGTGCGATCGCCACTCTATCACAATTAACTAATTACCCAGTTAGCAAACCTCTATCTTTGGGCGTATTAATGGGTTTAATTTTTCTGGTTACCGTAGTGAGAGCGCCGACTCAACCTTGGTTAACCAGTTGGTTTCACTGGGATATAGCCTTAAGGTCGCGTCGGAATAAAACCCAATCGGCCATTGAGAAAATTCTCACACTTCCCTTAGAATTTTATGATGTCAATAATCCCGGACGCATTGCCGGAAGAGTAGCTAGAGGTATTTCTAATCACACTTGGACATATCCAGAAATAGCTGGACAGTTAATTCCCAAACTGTTTCGTGTCTTAGGCATTTTTGTATTTATCGTATTGATTGAATGGCGAATTGCAATTTTATATCTGATCTCCTTCGTCATTATTCTCGGCTTTAGTTTGAAACAGTTACAGAGAATAATTTGGCACGAAAGTCTTCTAGATAAATACGCAGAAAACACAGAAAGCCGCACATCTGAACTAATCACAAATATCAAAACGGTAAAAGCTTTTGCTACAGAATCGCAAGAACTAAAGCGCCAAACCCAGCGTTTAGATCGTGAGTTAAAAGTAGTAGATTATCGTATCCACAAAGGCTATGTTAACCTGCTGACTTGGCAAAAAACTGTGATTCAGTTTTGTGTATTTAGCATCTTGGGTTTAACATTAGCCGCAACAGTAAGTGGTAGGGTTTCCCTTGGTCATTTTGTCATGACTTTAACCTTATCTAGTATGGCGTATTCTGAGTTAGAACCGATTAGCACCTTAGCAGAAGTGTTTGCTCGTCGCTATTCCTCCATGCTGCGGTTTCACGAGTTTCTGCAAGAGCCGACTGGATACGATGCAGCTAGTCTTTTGGAAAAAGACGACACATCCTCACCCTACAAATTTACTGGCAAAGTTGAATTCTCTCATATCAGTTTTGGTTATGATGCTAGCCGGAAAGTGTTACAAGATATCAACTTATTAATTGAACCATACCAAACAGTGGCCTTAGTGGGGCGTTCCGGTTCTGGTAAGTCTACCTTGGTAAAACTACTTTTGCGCTATTTTGAACCCCAGGATGGGCAAATTTTGATTGATGGTCAAGATATTCGCACCTTGAATGTAGGTAAGTATAGACGCAGACTGGCGATCGTTCACCAAGAAGTAGACGTTTTCAACGGTACTGTTTTAGATAACCTCACCTACGGTAGACCTGAGGCTGCTTTTGAGCAGGTGAAAGAAGCTTGTAGAATTGCCAGAGTTGACGAAGTAATGCAGCAATTACCCCAAGGTTATTACACTGTTGTCGGGGAACGTGGGGTGAGGTTATCTGGTGGACAAAGACAACGTTTGGGGATTGCTAGAGCCTTGCTAGTAGAACCCGATGTGCTGATTTTTGACGAAGCCACCTCTAGCCTAGATTATGAGTCTGAACGTGCAATTCAATTGGCGATGCGATCAATTCAGGGTACTTGCACTACAATCGTCATTGCTCACCGTCTCAGTACAGTCCGGGAAGCAGATAAGATAGTAGTTCTAGACCAAGGAAAGATTGTCGAAGTTGGTAACCATGATGAACTTTTGCGTCAAGAAGGGATTTACCGCCGCTTGCACTCCCTCCAAGAAACTGGGGAACTCCTAGATTAGATGGGTACCGGTTTGTAGTGTTAAGCTATTACGCCTTTAAATTACTTAGTCGTTCTTGCTGGGGCGAAGTACAAGCTTCGTCCCAAGTTTTCTCCCTTGCCCCCTGCTCCCTGCCCCTTTTCCTCTTTTGACCGCAAACCCTTATTTCTTCTACTCCAAAAAAATTTTGCTCACCCACTTGCCATTTCTAAAATACGCTGCTATTATTGTAAATCGTGGGACATACGGGTCGGTGTCCGAGTGGTTAATGGAGACGGACTGTAAATCCGTTGGTTTACACCTACGCTGGTTCAAATCCAGCCCGGCCCACCTTCAATTTTAGATTTTGAATTATAACCTAGTTCAAAATCTAAGATTTAAATAACTCCCGCCCGTGTGGCTCAGTGGTAGAGCACACCCTTGGTAAGGGTGAGGTCACGAGTTCAATCCTCGTCACGGGCTTTCGAGAAATGTCGTAGATTAACTCAGTATTACTTGGCATACTTTGGTTGAACTTCTATAAGGTCTGATTTCTGTTCGGTTTTGGCTTGAATCCCGCTTTGAACTTGTTCCCCCATATCGATCGCCACAATTTATCTAGCTAGTAATCTGTCTACATACTGTCCTAACTGTGATTCCCCAAACCGATTTGGCGCAGCGAGGGTTTGAGAGATTTGGCGTTTGTGGGTTAATAAATGTTTTTGTTGTCGCTGTTGGTTTAAAAGTCTGTAATTATTGTTGACAGTTGACTGGTATAAAATCTCCCTTATCTAGCAATACGGTTCAGTTAAGAGAATAGTAGCGACTGTCTTAAAAGTCAAGAGATCGGGAGCAAAAAAAAGAAGCAGAGGAAGTAAAGAAAAAAGAAACAAGAGAAA
>NZ_CAWUDJ010000047.1:0-47079 GCF_963920875.1 Anabaena sp. CCY 9910
ATTATTGCGATTATTGGTTGCAGTATTTAGTGCGTTTTGAGCATTATTGCGATTAGTAGTTGCGGTATCTAGTGCGGTTTGAGCATTATTACGATTAGTAGTTGCAGTATTTAGTGCGGTTTGAGCTGTTTGGAAACTTGCATCCACCTGGGTAAAGTCTTGTTCGGCTCTACTAAGGCGACTATTCGCGTCACTTTTCGCTCTGTTTGTGGATCGTATAATACCACTGAGATCATCTTCTGCTTTTTTGAGTGCATCAGCAGTCTCCTTAGCTTTTTTTATAGCCTCAGGAGCCTGTTTAATAGCTATTTGAATGGGTTTTGCTGCGGCAGAATTTGTGGTTTGTGTGGTGGCAGTTGCTGGTTTTATGGAAGCAAGTGTACCAGTCAACGCAGCAGTGGTAATTAATCCCAGAACAGCCTTTTGAGTTACAAGATTCATGATTTATCAGCCTAAGGTACAGATATTTTTGTTAGGTGAACAAAATAATTAATCTCTGAGGTTAGAAGTATTATTCGGTTCAAAAATGTTTAACTCAATCAATTTGTAACTCAAGCCCTGTCTGGGTAGCTAGGTTTTACAGATATTTTCGTTCACTCTTTAAGAATCTAGTATTTGATTAGCAAAATATCTCTTTTTTAGTAGAGTGTGGTAATTTTTAGACGCAATAAAAACAAGAAATCTAGTAATAACACACAGCATTATGTGAGATTCATGGAACGATTTATATATTGGTAGGTATTTCTAAGAATAAATTAGGCTGGGTAAGAATTAAGCTATTTAATTGCTGGACGTAGTTCTACTATAGGATTCATACTTAATTTCTGAAATATACGTAAGGAAACCACTGTGTTCTTACGCTTTTCACGGCAGTCACGCAAGTGGAACTGGGTATTGCCCGACCCACAGATATTTAGATTTTTTCTGATGGTTAAATCTGATTACTATATCAATCCCTAGAGAAGAATATTTATGAGGGATGAATAAATGATATGTTTACTGACGCAGAGTAAGCTATATCTCAGTTTATTCTTTACTAATTCTTGGTATTTATGCCTTGAATGATGATTTTCTATAAAAATTAATATTCTTGATAAGATTTTATTAAAGAATTTTTGGTGATACCAATTCTCTATGAAGTTGCGCCCAATAAATAATGTAGAGACGTTGCATGCAACGTCTCTACAGTACAGAATAAAGTGCATCTTCATCAATAAACGGTATGAGAAGCTATACTATGCGGGACTATTTATAAAGTAAATCTTATGTAGGGGAGGCAAAAAGCGGTGTAGATGTTCTTCCCGCTTTATCGCCGTTGTGTTACGGCTATGAAGGAATTTAGAACTGAGAGACGAGACAATTTAGCTGTAACGCACCATCCCTGAGGTGGTGCGTTAGGTGCGAGGTACGTTGTGTTAGATAGCCTGAATCCACTCCTTAACAGCATATTCAGTCCAAATATTATGTTGCCAATAGGGGTCATTTTCAATTAGCTGACGTACTGTGGCTTCATCTTCCGCCTCATAAATACCAAAGACTTTTGTCACATCTTTAGTAGGGCCAATAGTAATCAGCACACCAGATTCTTTTTGTTTTGCTAGTCCATCCAAGTGTGCTTGACGGTAAGGCGTGCGTTTTTCGAGAACGTCTTCGCAATATGTTCCCCAAACAATGTATTTAGGCATAGTGATTCAATCCAAAATTCAAAATTAATCATAAGTGATGAGTTGACACATCACTCATCACTTATTTTTAGTTAACTGCGGAGATTAACACCAAATTTTTCTACCAAAGCTTCCCGGACTTTGTTGTGTACTGGTTCGACCTCGGTATCTGTGAGAGTACGATCGCTTGCCCGGTACACTAGTCTAAAAGCTAAACTCCGTTGGCCTTGGGGGACATTCTCACCGCGATATTCATCAAACAGTTCTACCGACTCTAGTAAACCTTTACCAGCCTTGTTAATAGCTTTTTCGATTTCCGAGACGGAGATTTTTACAGGTGCAAAAAAGGCTATATCGCGATCGCTTGCGGGATATGTGGAGTAAGGTTTGAATGTAGGTACAAGAATTTCATCTTTATCTAAGGCATCTAACAACACATCCAAATCCAGTTGGAACACGTAGACTGATTCTGGTAAGTCTTTGTCACGCCGTAGTTGGGGGTGGAGTTGTCCAAAAATACCTAATCTATTACCACCAATCCATAATGAGGCGGTGCGTCCTGGGTGTAAGCGTTCGTCACGACAATCAGGCTGATATTCTACCAAGATGCCGAGTTGCTGAAATACGCTTTCTAGAATGCCCTTGGCTTCAAACCAAGTCAGGGGTTGGTCTTTACTACCTTTTGACCATTTGCCGAGGGTTGTATCTCCTCCTATGATGCCAGCGATCGCATCTTTTTCTTGTAACCCATCTTCTTCTTGCCAGAAAATGCGCCCAATTTCAAAACCATTCAGGGAACCATTCCCTTGTTCTAGGTTGTATTGGAAAGCGTCAATTAAGCCAGCAAGTAAATCAGTCCGCAGAGCTGAATATTCAACAAATAAGGGATTACTCAAGACTATTTGTCTATCTTCCCCTGGTTTTACTAAGGAATAATGGATTAATTCTGTTAAGCCTTCCGCCCGTAGCGCAGCGCGTAACTTGCGTACCAGTTCTTGATCTACAGGTAAATAACCAGTTTCTGCTTTGTCTGGTAAGGTATCACAGAAATTATCATAACCGTAGAGACGGGCAACTTCCTCAATTAAATCAATTTCTCGTTCCAAATCGCGGTAACGATAGGGTGGTACAGAAACATTCCAAGTTCCTTCGCCGGCTGGGGTTAACTGACATCCCAATGCAGTCAAGGTACGTTCTACATCTTTGGCTTCTAGTTCTCCGGTTTCTCCCACGTTGATGGGGCCGAGTACTTCATTCACCCGGTCTAAACGTAGTGCGATCGAACGACTCCAAGTAGTAGGATCGGGACGAGTATCAGAGATTTCCCGATGGACAATTACGCCACCAGCCAATTCACTAATTAAGGATAAGGCGCGATGGTTAGCTGTTTCTAACTCTGCACGGTTGACACCGCGTTCGTATCTCCCAGAGGCTTCACTACGTAAACCCACGCTGCGAGAAGAACGGCGAATGGCTACAGAATCAAATAATGCTGCTTCTAAAACTAGGCTTTGCGTACCCTCGTGGACTTCGGTTTCTTCACCACCCATAACTCCGGCTAAAGCTACGGGTTTATCGTTGGCTGTAATTAATAAGTTTTGCGTTGACAGGTTGCGGGTTTGTCCATCTAGGGTTTTTAATGTTTCCCCTTGGTTGGCAAAACGCACACCGATAGTTAAATTATCGGCATTAGCAACAGACTTTAACCGCTCTTGGTCAAAGGCGTGTAATGGTTGTCCCCATTCCAACAATACATAGTTAGTAATATCAACTACATTACTAATTGGTCTTACCCCAGCCGAACGTAAACGCTGCTGCAACCATTCAGGAGAAGGGGCAATTTTTACCTGTTCAATTACCGTACCAATATAAGCAGGACAGGCTTGAGTATCGGCAATTTTTAAACCTAACTTCCCGGTGGTACTAGATAAAGATACTTCCCCAGGTTCAGGGATACTTAATTTTCCACCTGTTAAAGCTGCCACTTCCCTCGCTATACCTACCATACTTAGGGCATCTGCACGGTTAGCGGTGGCGGTGACATCTAAAATCACATCATCCAAACCCAATAATGGGCGCACGTCGCTACCCAAGGGCAAGTTTTCTTGAGGGAAAATATAAATGCCGTCTACCTCACTGGGTAAACCGAGTTCTTTCAAAGAGCAAATCATCCCTTGGGAAGGAACACCACGCAATTTTGCGGGTTTAATTTTCAAATCGATGTTAGGCAAATAAGCGCCTACAGTTGCCACAGGCACATAAATATCGGCTCGGACATTGGGTGCGCCACAGACAATATTTAAGGTTTCCGTTGCACCGACATCTACTTGGCAAACGCTCAACTTATCAGCGTTGGGGTGGGGTTGACGCTCAAGCACTCTCCCCACAACAACGCCATTTGCCCAAGTGCGGCGGTCTTCAATATCTTCGACTTCAAACCCAGCCATTGTAAGAATATGGGCTAATTCTTCTGGGCTAAGTTTTATCTCTACTAGTTCCCGCAGCCAGTTCAAAGAAATACGCATTGGAGTGTGCTTGTTTGAGGAATCGTCTTTTGCTCTAATTTTAGGTTGCCTAATTGTGAACGAGTCACCTCTCTAGGCATACCTGAACAATCCTACTACGTACGTTAACTTTGGAGAAACAGAGGGGGGTGAGAATAGGCAGACAGGGGAAGAAAGATGGTTATTTTGAGAATTTTTTCTTCTGCCTTTACAGAATACGGTTAGTAGGGTGCGTCAGTGTGATAAAACCTAGCTGTAGCAGGAATTTACTCATACTGACGCACCCTACATCTTAGACATTTTCTTATCTGGAAGTCCCTTACTCAAGAACAGCCTAGCTAATAAAAAATCGGTGTAGGTTGACTGCACCGATAACTGCGCCGACGCTTCGCGTACGCACATCGTAACTTTATTTGCACCAGACATTTACCTCACGCCAATGCTGAAGCTTGGGGTTTAGCAAAAATCATTCTCCCGGCTGAAGTTTGCAATGCACTAGTAACTACTACCCGCAGTTCACCACCTACATAAGCTCTACCTTCTTCTACGACAACCATTGTGCCGTCGTCTAAGTAGCCGATTCCTTGAGTCGGTTCTTTACCTTCCTTGAGAATTTTTAGGTCAAGGTTGTCCCCAGGTAGATAGCTAGGACGGACTGCATTTACTAGGTCGTTCACATTCAGCACGGGTACTTTCTGCACGCTGGCGACTTTAGATAAGTTGTAGTCGTTGGTGAGTAGTGTGCCGTTGATTTCTTGGGCAAACCTAACTAGTTTGGCATCAACTGTCGCAATGTCTTCGTAGTCTGATGGATTAATCAAAATACGGTCTGGATAAGCTTCCTTAATACGATTGAGAATTTCGAGTCCCCGTCTTCCTCTCACCCGCTTTTGGTCTTTGCTGGCATCCGCTACTTGTTGTAGTTCCAGCAAGACAAATTGTGGCACGATAATTTGCCCTTCCAGAAATCCGGTTTCTAGCAGTGCTTCAATCCGACCGTCGATAATACAACTAGTGTCTAAAACTTTAGTATTGGCGGGTTTTAATGTCCCTTCCGCCACCATTGTTTCCACGGTGTTGGGATTAATGAACCTCAATAAGCCCCGTCCGTGAGTATCAGCTAAATTCATCCCCGTGACGGAGAGAATAATACTACCAACCACCGCCACCAGTGGTTTAATAAAACTAAAATCCGTGGGAATAGGTAGCAAAAATAGCGGAGCCAGCATTAAGTTTGCTAGCAATAATCCAATCACTAGGCCAATGGCACGGGTTAAAATTACTTCCAGTGGTAATTCGCGGACTTGGGCTTCTAACCGACGATAGGTCGTTTGGAAACTCAAACCAACAGCGCCACCAATGATGGCAGCAAAGACGGCAACAGTTAAGCGTAAAGCTTCGAGGTTCGTTACCCGATCCAACGTACCATTAGGTAGTAGTTCGGTGCTGTAGAACCCTATTCCTGCTGCTGCCAGGATGAATGAAAAAATAATAATGGCATCAAGCATGATTTTGCTGTTTTCCTGCGACTGTTTTACCCGATAAAGTCAAGTATTTTTAATTTCATCGGTAAGAGAGACTAATTATATTGACTTAGACTAGGGTTTTTATGCAGGCAATATCTGCAAACATTATAACCAAAGTCACTTCGCTTAAGATTTGTCATTGCTACGTCAATAAACTATAGAAACCTGTAAATAAACTATTTATTTTCATTATTTCTAATTTTCCGTTAATTAAGTTTATTCTTGTTCACAAATATGCAAAAAGTTAATGTTCCTAGCCTCGCTAGTTCTGCTTATGTACATATTCCCTTTTGCAGAAGGCGGTGCTTTTATTGTGACTTCCCGATATTTGTTGTCGGCGATCGCCAACGTGGTGAAACATCTGTTACCATCTCCGGGTATGTCGATGTTCTCTGTGAAGAAATTGCCGTTACACCGGCTTTTGGT
This sequence comes from Anabaena sp. CCY 9910, assembly GCF_963920875.1. Lineage (NCBI taxonomy): Bacteria > Bacillati > Cyanobacteriota > Cyanophyceae > Nostocales > Nostocaceae > Anabaena > Anabaena sp. CCY 9910. Next base: position 6,121 of record NZ_CAWUDJ010000047.1, read on the forward strand.
CAACCCCTCAAGACCGTATTTTTCGGCGGTGGTACGCCTTCGCTGCTATCTACAGCACAATTAGCACAAATACTAGTAACGCTAGATAAGCGGTTTGGGATTGCGCCTGACGCAGAAATCTCGATGGAAATTGATCCAGGCACATTTGATCTAGCACACATCCAAGGCTATCGTAGCGTTGGTGTGAATCGGGTAAGTTTGGGTGTACAAGCGTTTCAAGAAGAATTGTTAAAGGTAGCTGGGCGATCGCACTCGCTTAAAGATATCTTTGCAGCTATAGACTTGATTTACCAAGTCGAGATTCCCGAATTTAGCATAGACTTAATTTCTGGGTTGCCGCATCAGTCTTTGGATCAATGGCAAAATTCCCTAGATACAGCCGTTAACATTGCACCCACCCACATATCTATATACGATTTGACAATTGAGCCAGGAACAGCTTTTGGTCGTTATTACAAACCAGGGGATAATCCTTTACCTACTGATGAAACCACCGTGAAAATGTATCAGATGGGTCAGAGAATTTTGACTGGTGGCAATTATGAACACTACGAAATTTCCAACTACGCCCAGCCAGGACACCAGTGTAGACATAACCGAGTTTATTGGGAAAACCGCCCTTATTATGGCTTTGGTATGGGTGCGGCCAGCTATGTAGAAGGTAAACGCTTCACCCGTCCCCGAAAAACAAAGGAATATTCTCAATGGGTGCAAGAGTTGATTGCTAATCACGGTGTGATTGATTGGGAAATTACGCCAAAAGCAGATGTATTGTTAGAAACGTTAATGTTGGGGTTACGCTTGGCTGATGGTGTGAGTTTAGCAGCACTAACCGAGGAATTTGGCAAGGAGAAAATACAAGAACTGCATCAATGTCTGCAACCTTATTTTACTCAAGGTTGGGTACAAGTTGTGGGTGATAGGTTGCGGTTGACTGATCCCGATGGTTTTTTATTTTCCAATGTGGTGTTAGCCGATTTGTTTAGTCAGTTGGGGTAGTCAAGCGATATGGGTCAAGTTAGGACTGTTTGGACAAGGGTGTAAATTGTTGAGTATGGCTTGGGTAGAAGTAGAAACACTCAAGAGGGGGAAGATCGCGCTATAAAAAGAATAATGAAGAGTAAAAAGCGACGAAACCCCCTGCGCCAATCACTGGCAGTTTTCCGTTATAGTGGCAGGGCAATATATTTGGTGTGGACTACTAGCCACACTATGACTGTAATTCTGGCTACTTTAACTTTAGTAGCTGGTTTGTTACCTGCGGCGATCGCCTATATTGGTAAGTTAATTGTGGATGCGGTGGTTGTGTCATCCCAAGTTAAGTCCAGTCTTTCTCAACCATTATTGTATGTGGGTTTAGAGGCGATCGCTGTAGCTTTACTGGCAGGTAGTCAAAGAGGGCTGACTATTTGTCAATCTTTACTGCGGGTGTTACTTGGTCAGCGAGTTAATGTCCTCATCTTAGAAAAAGCCTTGACCCTTGACCTCACTCATTTTGAAAATTCAGAGTTTTATGACAAAATCACCAACGCCAGACGAGAAGCATCCATTCGCCCCCTTTCTTTAGTTAACCGCACCTTTGGTTTAGTGCAGAATGCCCTTTCTCTAGTTACATATGGCATTTTGCTCGTGAATTTCTCTCTTTGGGCTGTAGTTGCCCTAATTTTGGCAGCAATGCCCGCATTCATAGCCGAAACTAGATTTGCTGGGGAAGCCTTTCGTCTATTTAGTTGGCGCGCGCCAGAAACTCGCCAGCAGCATTATCTGGAAAATTTACTAGCTAGAGAAGACTTTGTCACTGAAGTCAAACTCTACCAGTTAGGCAAGATGTTATTGGGAAGATACCGCAATGTATTCAATCAACTCTATAGCGAAGACCGAGATTTAACAGTACGCCGGGGAGTGTGGGGATATCTCCTGAGTTTGGTGAGTACGGCGGCTTTTTACATCGCCTACGCTTGGATTGTTATAGAAGCGGTTTTAGGTAAGATTTCCTTGGGAGATATGACAATGTATCTCACTGTTTTTCGTCAAGGACAGTCTACTTTTGCCAATGCTCTCACCTCCATTGGTGGAATGTATGAAGATAACTTGTATCTTTCTAACCTTTACGACTTTTTAGAAGAGAAAGTCACCCAACCTGGGGGTAATGTAACTCAAGGCATCAATCCTCAAGATGGGATTCGTTTTCAGAATGTATCTTTTACTTATCCTGGTGGTTCTCAGCCTGCATTAAATAATATTTCTCTGCATTTAAAACCTGGGGAAAAATTAGCTATTGTCGGTGAAAATGGTTCTGGCAAAACGACTTTAATCAAACTACTCACACGACTTTACACACCAGATTCTGGCAGAATTTTATTAGATGGTGTGGACTTACAAACATGGGATATCAATATATTACACCGTCGGATTGGGGTGATTTTCCAGAATTTTGTCCGTTACCAATTTACCGTGGGTGAGAATATTGGTGTGGGGGATGTAGAAAATATTGATGATAACAGGCGTTGGCAAGTAGCTGCTCAAAAAGGTATGGCGCAACAGTTTATCGAAACACTACCCCAAAGTTTTCAGACACAGCTTGGACGCTGGTTCAAGGGAGGACAAGAATTATCTGGCGGGCAATGGCAAAAAATCGCTCTAGCTCGTGCCTTTATGCGGACTCAGGCAGATATTTTAGTTTTAGATGAACCCACATCAGCAATTGATGCACAAGCTGAGTTTGAGATTTTCAATCATTTTCGTACTGTGACTCAAAATCAAATGGTATTCTTGATTTCCCACCGTTTTTCGACTGTGAGAATGGCTGACAAAATTCTGGTGATTGAAAATGGGGCAGTGGTAGAACAGGGAACTCACGAGGAGTTGCTAGCATATGGTGGACATTATGCCAGGCTGTTTCTGTTGCAGGCGGCTGGTTATCAGTAGAGAGAGATAATGCTTTTAAACGCAGAGGTACGCTGAGGGAAGCGCAGAGGAACGCTGAGGGAGATAAACTTTACTCTGCATACCTTTGCGCCTACCTCCGCGCCACTTTGTGTTGAAAAAGTTAATAATTTATGTAAAGTGGTACTGAAGTATGAAACTGATTTCCGAACCGTCGATTCCTGTAAAAATTCAAAAGATGAAGGAGAGGGTGCGATGGAAGCATCCTAGTCTTGTGCAACGGGGAATCGACCAGACGAGTATGGTAATAGACGATGGCCGGAATGATAACCCGGAATTTTCGTTTATGGTGATTGGTGATAGTGGTACAAAGTCTCATTACGGACATCATCCCCAAAGACAAGTGGCGGAACTGATGCTTCCTCACAAGGATGAATGCCGTTTTGTGCTACACACGGGGGATGTAATTTATGTGGTGGGTTCCCATGAGTATTACCCAGCAAATTTTATCGAACCTTATCGGGAGTTTTTAGTAGGTGGTGAGCATCCCCAAAATATTGCTTACGATCGCATGACTTTTAATTTACCGTTTTTACCAGTCTTGGGCAATCATGATTATTATGATGTGCCTTTGATGTATCGCTGGTTGACTGGTAGTACTTTACGGTTGCGGCGGATGCTACGGTATAAGGATTTTGAAATTGGTTGGCATGGTTCTAACCAAGGGGATGCTTACTCACGAGCTTTTATTGATTATCTAGCAGCGATCGCACCAGAAGACTTACATCGTCATTTAGATTTACACTACACCGCGAAAACTGATACTAGTCGCTGTTTGCGTTATGTACCGGGAAATTTCACCCGTGTACCTAACCGCTATTACAGTTTTCGTTATGGTGGGATAGATTTTTTTGCCCTTGATTCTAATACTTGGAATACACCCTCACCTTTACCCACGACCCAAGCTGGGGACATTTACCGCCGGGAATTGCAAAAGCGTCGCCAAGAAATAGACCAAGAAGAACTACAAATTTTAGCAGAGTGCGATCGCCTTAATCCAGATCAACCAGATGATGCGGAACAACTCGACGACCTCAGCGCCAAGCTAGACCAAATCAATGAAATCAAACTCGACATCGAGAAGCAACTAGCATCTCACGACACAGCAAATATCGACTTTGAACAACTTGACTGGTTACGAAGTCGCTTAATCGAATCTTGGAATACCAAGGAAGTCCGGGGAAGAATCTTATTTTTTCACCACCCACCATACGTTACAGAAGCAACCAAGTGGAATCAAGCCCAAACTTTGGCGGTGCGTCATCGTCTGCGCTGGGTATTCGACCAAGTGGCGGAAACTCTGGGTGCTTTGGTGAAAGAACGCCCCATAGTTGATTTAATCTTTAACGGTCACGCCCATTGTTTAGAATATCTCCGCACAACTGATACAGGTTATGCAGACTCAAACCTCAATTGTATTATCTCTGGTGGTAGCGGTCGCCGTCCCCGTCGTCAGCGACCAGAGGGGACAGAGTTAATGGAGATTTTTAGCGATGTTCCTGGTCATTCTCTGCGGAAAGTTGCAGACTCGCTGTTGTATGTGGGACGCAGTGAACAAAACTTTCAAAAGTGTCTTTCCTACTCTGGTGTACGAATTGATGTTCAAGATGGTAATCCACCTAAATTTATTGTCAGACCTTTAGTGGCAGAACGGGTTGATGGACTGTGGAATCAGCGCGAGTTGGAGTCTTTTGTGATTTAACCAGAACTATGATGATTTATAGACTTTTGCATTTAATAGTAATTATTTGGTTGATTGGGGGATGTTGGCTACTGGATGGTACAGGTGTAGCAATAGCGAGTCCCTCAACTTCCAATATTTACGAACAACGGACTATTCACAGCCCAGATGGTATTGGCAAATACTACATGGGGCGAGAAATTGCCAAATTCATGGGACACACAGGCGCAGGTTGGCTGGAAAGACCAAGCCGTGAAGCGGAAGAACAGCCTAGTAAATTAATTAATGCCTTAAATTTAAAACCTGATGATGTCGTTGCAGACATTGGTGCTGGTACAGGTTACATTAGTTTGCAAATTGCCCCTTTACTAACAACTGGTAAGGTTTTCGCGGTGGATATTCAGCCAGAAATGTTGGAAATTCTGGAGTTTTTCAAACAAGAGAAAAATATCACCAATATTGAGCCTATCTTGGCAACTGCCAATAATCCAAATCTTCCACCCGCAAGTGTAGACTTAGCAGTGATGGTGGATGCTTATCATGAGTTTGAATATCCCCAGGAAGTGATGCAAGGAATAGTCCAAGCCCTGAAACCAGGCGGGAAAGTCGTACTGGTTGAGTATCGAGGCGAAAATCCATTTATCATGATTAAGCGTCTGCATAAGATGACGCAAAAGCAAGTCCGTCAAGAAATGGCTGCTGTTGGATTAACGTGGCGAGAAACTCAGAATTTATTACCACAGCAACACTTAATGATATTTGAAAAAGCGGTCAGAAACTCATGATTAGGCTGGGCTGAACGAGCTATAGCTGGGGACTAGGGATTGGGGACTGGGTGAAAAGTCTTTTTGGGTCTGGGTTGTATCATCTATGGATGTCCTAACACTACTGGCGACAGCTATATGAGATTGCAGAAATTCGTAGTTGTATGAACAAGTTATTTGACATCTTTGCTGAAATTAAGCGTCAGGCTAAAAGTGAAAAAAACCGGACTTCCGAATTAGAATTACCGCGCTTATGGATTTTGTCGCCCACAGCCTCTGAATCGATACTAGACGGCTTTAGAACTAGCATAGATGCGGAACAATGGGGCAAGGGTATACATTTTTTAGGTGAATATTTACGAACGGCTATTGTGGCTATTCATCAATTACCTTGTACAGAAGATACATTATGGTTGAGAATTTTAGGAAAAGGAAAAGTGCAAAAACAAGAAATAGAGGAATTGGAAGCACTTCCCTACACAAACCCCATACGTTCCAAAGCGATTGATTTATTATTGAGTTTAAAGACCACCTTAGAAGTAAGTCAAAATCTAGACGAAGAGGATAGAGATTTAATTATGCGCTTATCACCTATTTATGAGCAAAAATTAGCAGAGGCGAAACAACAAGGTCTTCAGGAAGGTCTTCAAGAAGGTCTTCAAGAAGGTCTTCAGGAAGGAATCCAAGCCGAACGTCGTCAAGTTATAGAGAATGTGTTACAAGTTCGATTTGGCTCTTTAGATGCAGAGTTAAGTGCAGTGATTGAACCTCTATTGAAATTAACTCCTGAACAATTCACTCCTATATTACTGCAACTATCGAGAGAAGAATTATTAAACAGGTTACTCCATTCCTAATATTAGGAAACACCAAAAAATAAATTATTCCCGATAGAAGGTCAGTAGGGTACGTCAGTATGAATAATCTTTTGGGACAGCTAGGTTTTCTTACACTGACCAAAGAAAAAAGGATACAAGCCCCCGGATTTATCCGTGGGGTATTTAATTTTGAATTTTGAATTTTGAATTTTGAATTGGAGAGAAGCGACTTGACGCACCCAACCTAATTGGATGCTTTTTTATCGAACAGAATTCAGGAGTCAGGAGCCAGAATTCAGTATGAATTCTGTGCGACTGGTGGATGAATAAATGGGTTTAAGCACGGAGCCAAATTTTCAATTTGGTGGTCTTCAATCAGTGGCGGGTCTGTAGCTTGCTTCCCGTAGGGTATCCCCCACTGATTGTATTCTGACTCCTGAATTCTGACTTCTGAATTCTTCAACTATAAGCCCCTATTGGCTATTTTTAATCACCTCCAATAATTCCCTTGGTTGGTGAATTAAAAAATCGGGATTTTGTTTAGCTAATATTTCGGGAGAATTGAAACCCCAAGTCACGGCAATTACTTTGATATTTGCTTTTTTTGAAGCTTCAATATCTCTAGTTTCATCACCAACGTAAATTACGGCTTGGGGTTTGAATTGTTTTTGTCGGAGAACATTATTAATTATAGTTGTTTTACCAAAAATTGTGACTCCTGAGTAAATAAAATCAAACAAACTATCTAGTTCATTAAGGCTCAAGAAATTTGTCACATTTTCTCTAGAATTGGACGTAATTATTCCTAGTTTATAATCATTTTCTTTCAGTTCTAATAAAGCTTCTTTAATACCAGGAATAGGTTTTAATTCATGAATTTTGTTTTTTAATTCCGACTTAACTTTTTTAACTAAAAACGGTATTTTTATCAGAGAAACTCCTGAATATTTAATAATTTCTCTAGATGAAAAATTCCTGAGGAGCGTCAATTGCTCTGGGGTGATTTGTACATAACCAAACTCTACCGCTAAGCGGTTGGCAATACTTACAAGAGCATCCACGGTATCCGCAATCGTGCCATCAAAATCAAAAATGATTACTTTCTGGGTCATTATTTCGCTTAGATGCGTCTAGATTAGCACGGGCATTCCGTCTTAACATTTCTGGCTTGATTCTCCTTAATGCTGATGCCGGAAATCGTTTATCCCACTCCTCGTCTGAGATTTGCGCTAATTCTATCAGCTTAGGAGCAATATTGTCTGGGTATGGTTGAAAATCTACCACATCTGTTGTTTGTGCAAAACGTTGATTCCAAGGACAAACATCTTGGCAAATATCACAACCAGCTACCCAGCCTTGCATTTGAGATGCGATCGCCTCTGGTAATTCTGCTGCTCGATTCTCGATGGTATGATAAGCAATGCAGCGATTAGCATCCACCACAAACGGCTGAGTAATTGCCCCTGTAGGACAAGCATCTAAACAACGAGTACAACTACCACAGTGTTCTGTATGGGGACTATCCTTTTCTAGTTCTACATTCGTCACCACCTCACCCAAGAATACCCAAGAACCATACTCTCTAGTAATTACATTCCCATTTTTCGCTATCCAGCCAATCCCGGCTCGTTGCGCCCATACTTTATCTTGCACTGGCCCAGTATCTGCATAGTAACGAGCTTGGATACCTGGGTCTAATGATTGTAACCAAGTGGTTAATGCTTTGAGTTTCCTGTGCATCACCTTGTGATAGTCCCTTCCCCAGCCATAGCGAGAGATTTTGGCGTATTCTGCACTATCGGGACGTTGGTGTGGGGTGTAGTAATTAAGAGCGACGCACACAAGCGATCGCCCTTCTGGCATGATCAAGCTTATATCACTACGCTTCGGGTTATTCATCCACTCCATATCAGCGTGATAACCCAGCTTTATCCATGCTTGCAGCCTTTCGGCTTCTGCGTTCGTACTTTCATTGACAGCAGCAATGCCAACCTTGTGGAAGCCTATTTCTCTAGCCTTTGCTTTTACCACACTGCTGCTAACTATGGAACAGTAGTTCATTTGTATAACCAAATTTTGCCAAACTGGCAGCATTCCGATTATACATAACTTAGTCAAGACTTAGGTTCAATATTTCCTACTCAATCTATTTGTAAATTTTATTTGCCGATTATTAAGAAATAATGCAACATAGATGCAAGAGGACAAGCAACCCAGAGTGATGCAACCCTCCCACTGATTCGCAAAGTATATAAACCCATCGACTGTGGTGCAATCATGACATTCACTTCTGATTCCGCTTCAACCCGTTTTTCTCAAGCTTTCGGTATCCAAACTGGTGATGCTGTTGCTTCTACCATTACTGTATTTCAAGGTCTGAGCATAGATGACCAGTTGGCAGTACTGTGGTACGCTTACACCGAAATGGGACGCTCTATTACACCAGCCGCTACAGGCGCTGCTCGTTTACAATTAGCTGAAGGTTTGTTAAATCAAATCAAGCAGATGTCTCATGCAGAACAGTTACAAGTCATGCGTGACTTAGCTGCAAAAAATAATACTCAATTCTCTCGCTCTTACGGTATCCTCAGCAATAATACCAAGTTGGCTTTCTGGTATGAATTATCAGAATTAATGGTCAAGGGTTTCGTTGTCCCTGTACCAACAGACTATAAAATCTCTCGTGATGGCTCTCAAGTATTAGAAGCACTGAAGGGATTAGACTTTGGTCAACAAATCACCGTTCTCCGCAAAGTAGTTGCTGATATGGGTGTTGACCCCTTAGCTGATTAACTATCTATCTATATCTTTCCAACCTCAATGTCATACCAGTTTTAGTTCCTAGATAAAAATCTGGGAACTAAATCTTACTTAAGTAAGAGTGTCTGTTATGGGTAATACATCCCAATAGCAGCTTTTTTTATATTTACTTTTACATTTAAATTCAGGTTTGTAGTCAAGAAATGAATGTCGACGACGACCTTAAACTTTATAGTTTACATACGGGAAATCTTATGAAAGCTGCTGAGTCTCTCCCTAATATCCAGATAAGAAGTATTGTAGGAATCACCGAGCCGACAATCTTACAATATTTTGCTACCCTCAACGCTGGAGAATTTGCAGCAACCGCCGTGTTATTTGCTGTTGATGGCGTAATGTATCCACCCTTTGAATCTGGTATTGTGGGGACAGATGCGATCGCTGCCTACTTACAACAAGAAGCCCAAGGTATCAAAGCTGACCCTCAGCAAGGAATAGCTGAAATCTCAGAAGATGGACAGACTCAAGTGCAAGTTTCTGGTAAAGCACAAACTTCTTGGTGTGGTGTAAATGTCTTATGGCTATTTACTCTTAACCCAGAAAAACAGATTACCCACACCCAAATTAAACTCTTAGCTTCTCCCCAAGAGTTACTGGCTTTGCGTCGTGAACAGTAGTCTTGATTAATGACTTTAACTTTGGGTTACGCTTGCTGCTTGTAGGGAACGTAGCAGCATTCTTCTTCCCAACTCAACATCTGATGGCGCACATTGCCAATCGGGGTGTGCTGTCATTAATAAGCTATCCAGAGTCTCTTGATCAAACAAATGCCAAACAGGAGCGTTGTTGACTGTAGCTTCTATGGCATAGCAGTTAATCCCAATACAGTGAAGGGTGCAAGCACTAGCAATCCTCACCAAAGTCATTGTATCCCCTGGTTGCAAAGCGCGAAACTCCCGGATAGCTTGTCTCAGTTCACTCATCGTAGAAACCATTAACCCAGGCAAAGCTACGGTGAGATTTTTATCTCCATTTACCATCATCCAGTAATGCCGACTGGGGTCTATTCCTTCTAACCAAGGTGATTCATCATCAAGGCGATAGCGTGGTGATAAACAAAAGAAAGCTTCCATTGGTATCGGTAGAGTTACGACTTTGGTTTTACTTAAAAGGATTTTCCACCACTGTGCATAACACTAAAAATGCAACGGTGGCTGTATGCTTTAAATATCTAATAAGTTCTACCTATAAATCAAATAAATTTAGCAAAAGTTATTAACTTACTTAATATCCCGTAATGATCGGAGGGTGAGGAGATAGAACAAAGCGATCGCCTATCATAAAACTAATAAGCGATCGCTTCATATAAAACCCCTATGAGCCAAGAAACAGTAAAACTACAAATTCCTCTAGAATCCTTATTAAAGGCTATTAGCTCACTAGACTTAGAAGAAAAACGAAAACTTTGGCAAGTCTTAGAGGTAGAAATCGCCCAAGCTGAAGAAGATTTATTAGAACAAGATCCTGTTGTCCTGTTAGAGGTGGAAGAGGCTCGAAACGCATATAAGTCAGGAGATTATCTAACTATTGAGCAGTACATAACCAATCGGTCTAGGAATGTTGAATGACTCACACAGTAATCATTCCTAAACCTGTACAGAAACAATTAGACAGCCTGCAAGATGAGATTCGTGATCGTATTCTTGAGAAAATTTTGTTATTGGCGGAAAATCCCCGTCCAGAAGGAGTAGTTAAGTTAAGAGGCTATGACAATGAATATCGCATACGCATCGGGGATTATCGTGTACGCTATGAAATTGACGATTCTGAGTTGATTGTTCTGTTACTTCTCTGCAAGCATCGAAAGGAGATTTATAAAAATTGAATGAGATAAGTTAAGTCAATCCCAAGCAACATAATTTAACTAATCTTCCTGAGATACAGTATCATCAGCAGGTTTATTAGCTTGCTGATCATCTGACCAAGGATCATCTCCTTCAGGATAGTGAGAAACGATGACTAACTCAGAGTCTTGTGAGTGGTCATGTCTCCATTCATCTAAAACATCTTTGATTAATACTTCTTGCACCCAAATTTTGGCGACAACAGTCAGGGGTAAGGCCAAGAATAAGCCTAAAAAGCCGAAGAAGGTGACAAAAAATAGCTGGGAAATTAAGGTCACAGCTGGAAGTAATGAAACTTGTTGCGCCATGACTATCGGCGTGATGAAGTTGCTCTCAGCTTGTTGGATAATAAAATAGAGAATCAAGACAGCAACAACTTTCCACGGACTATCTAAAAGTGCGATCGCCATTGCTGGGACGACACTTAAGGTAGGGCCTAGATTGGGAATCAGATTCAAGAACCCAGCTAAAACGCCTAAAGCTAAGGCTGCTTTGACACCTAAGATTGACAAGCCAACTACACTCATCAGTCCCACTACACCCATTGCGATTACCGCACCTGTAACCCAACCCTCCAAAGAGACTTCGCATTTATCTAAAATTCCATCTACCCGGCGGCGATAAAAGGAAGGGAACAGCCGCACAAATACTTTGCGGTAAGCGATGGGATCAGCTAGCAACATCCCGGTTAAAACTAACACTAGTAAAACTTTGAGAACTACTTCCAGTGAGCCGGAAACAATGGCGAAAGAACTTCCCAAAACCCTATTAATAAAGGGTTGTGCTTGTTGGATCAGACTGTTCAGATCAGGAATGTAGGGAACTAATTGGGCTGGGATGCGTGTTCTCAGTTCGTTAATCCAACCATTAAAGCGCTCAAACCCTTGGGGAACTCGATAGGTAAGTTCATTAAACTGCTCGGCAAAAGGTGGGACAATCAGCCAGAAAAAACCGATGACAATAGCGAAAAAGATAACTACAGCCAGCACCACAGCCAATCCTCGTTTCACCCCAGAACGTTGAAAGCGTTTGGCTAGCCGATTTAAAGTGGTGGCTAAGACGACTGCGGCAAACATGAGCAGAAGTACTTCCTTAATTTGCCACAATATATATAGAGAAAGAACTATAGCGATTAAGCCGATCCATTGACCAAGGTTCACAGGCTGACTCCCAGCTGTTGATGTGATGCAAATTACACAAAATCCCAGGCTGATTTTAGCAATTGAGCCTGGATTCTTTAGTTAATTTTGTTTTTGTGTTTGGAATCGCCAGAAAAGAGCGATCGCCAAAATTATAGTCGGTGATAAAACTAAAATGAGCGCGTTGGTTGCTGTCGCCGGAATCGGCCACATCGGCGCTACATATTTAATTGAAACTGATATCAAGGCAGATATTATAAGCAATTTGAGAACAAAACTTAGCTGATTTTCCATAAAGTACGGCAATACACATTTTCAGGCGGGTATCCACTAATTTAAGTGGCACTATCAAATCTTTACAATAGACCTAAGAGTACACAAAAGTTTACCAATATTCGGGACTGAGAACTGGGAAGACACAGGGGAAGCAGAGGAGCAGGGGAGCGGAGGAAGCAAGGGAAGTAAAAAAGAATAACTATGGACTATGGACTATTGACCAATGACAACCGACAACTGACCAATGACTAATTTAAATTGAGGTTACATCAAAATGCCTGTTGAAACTGATAAAAAAAATTCAATTAAACCACCAAGGTTACGACAATTTGGCGGCAGTTTCCTGATTCTGCTGACTTTGCTGTTATTGCTTAACTTTATTGTTCCCAGTTTTTCTGGCCCTCGCTTGCCACAGGTTCCTTATAGCGACTTTATCGCTCAAGTACAAGCAGGTAAAGTAGATAAGGCAATTGTAGGGGGCGATCGCATTCAATACTCCATCAAAACTCAAACCCCCGATGGTAAAGTCGTAGACCAGGTATTTGCTACCACACCAGTAGCTATTGATTTAGACTTACCCAAAATTCTCCGCGAAAATAATGTTGAGTTTGCCGCACCACCGCCAGACCAAAACGGCTGGATTGGAACTCTACTAAGTTGGGTAGCACCACCATTAATTTTCTTTGGGATTTGGGCATTTTTAATTAATCGTCAAGGTGGTGGCCCAGCTGCATTGACAGTTGGGAAAAGTAAAGCCCGGATTTACTCGGAAGGTAGCACTGGGGTGAAATTTCTCGATGTGGCTGGGGTGGATGAAGCCAAGGCGGAATTAGAAGAAATCGTTGACTTCTTGAAAAATGCGACTAAGTACACAAATTTAGGTGCGAAAATTCCTAAAGGTGTGTTGTTAGTCGGCCCTCCAGGGACTGGTAAAACTTTACTAGCAAAGGCGATCGCTGGTGAAGCGGGTGTACCATTCTTCAGTATCTCTGGTTCAGAATTTATTGAGTTGTTTGTCGGTGTCGGTGCGGCGCGCGTCCGTGACTTATTTGAGCAAGCCAAAAAACAAGCTCCCTGTATCGTCTTCATCGATGAGTTAGACGCATTAGGTAAATCTCGCGGTGGTGCTGGCGGCTTTGTTGGCGGTAATGATGAACGCGAACAAACCCTCAACCAATTACTCACAGAAATGGATGGCTTTGATGCTAATACAGGTGTAATTATCATCGCTGCTACCAACCGTCCCGAAGTTCTAGACCCTGCTTTGCGTCGTCCTGGTCGCTTTGACCGCCAAGTCGTGGTCGATCGCCCTGATAAAATTGGTCGAGAAGCAATTCTCAAAGTCCACGCCAGAAATGTGAAATTAGCTGATGATGTCGATTTAGGTAACATCGCTATCAAAACACCTGGTTTTGCTGGTGCAGATTTAGCTAACCTCGTCAATGAAGCTGCACTATTAGCCGCCAGACAAAATCGCCAAGCTGTCGTGATGGCTGATTTCAACGAAGCTATTGAAAGGTTAGTGGCTGGTTTAGAAAAACGTTCTCGTGTCTTGAACGAAACCGAGAAGAAGACCGTCGCTTATCACGAAGTTGGTCACGCCATTATCGGCGCATTAATGCCGGGCGCTGGTAGAGTTGAGAAAATCTCTGTTGTTCCTCGTGGTGTTGGCGCTTTGGGTTATACAATTCAAATGCCTGAAGAAGACCGCTTCTTGATGATTGAAGATGAAATTCGCGGGCGAATTGCCACTCTTTTGGGTGGACGTTCGGCGGAAGAAACAGTCTTTGGTAAAGTCTCCACCGGTGCAAGTGATGACATTCAAAAAGCCACAGACTTAGCGGAACGCTACGTCACTTTATATGGAATGAGTGACAAATTAGGGCCAGTAGCTTTTGAGAAGATTCAACAACAATTCCTCGAAGGTTACGGTAATCCTCGCCGTTCCATTAGTCCCAAAGTAGCTGAGGAAATCGACCGCGAAGTGAAGCAGATTGTAGATAATGCTCATCACATCGCCTTGAGTATCCTGCAAAATAACCGTGACTTGTTGGAAGAAACTGCACAGGAACTTCTGCAAACAGAAATTCTCGAAGGTGCTGCACTCAGGGAACGCCTCAGCCAAGCTCAAGCACCGGAAGAACTACAAGAATGGTTGCGGACAGGTAAGATATCGGAAGATAAACCCCTAATGCAAACACTTCTGGTCTAAAGATTACACCTTTAGGAACTTCCAGATAAAAAATATCCAAATTGTAGGGTGCGTCAGTGCAAGAAAATCTAGCTGTATCAAGAAATTATTCATACTGACGCACCCTGCTAAATTTTGTCCCCCACTGAATTCGTAGTAACAAATTCAGTGGGGGACATTAAGCTTTTAACTTTTCTGTTGGTGACTGGTAATTGGTAATGGTTAGTAGAAAAACCAATTACCAATTAGCTATTACCTATTACCACCCAGACCAACAATATCATCCGAATTAGCCGAACTAGAAATTACACTCTTGTTGCAGGGTATTCAATTTCACTACTCTTGACCTCTTCTGCTGTCAATAACTCCCGAATTAGACGCACAGTAGCTTTCTGCACTAATTGATTAGCAACTTGCTGTCCCAAACGCTGCACGCCTGGATTGAAAGCCAACTGAGCAACTTGAGGTGCAAACTGGGCTGGGTCAAAGCCACGGGTTTCCCGTAGAATATTTAAGATATTTTTGATATGTTCTAAGGTCTGTTGTTGCTCAACTGTCGCGGCTGGAGTTTCGTTGATGGCTGTAATACCTACTCTTTCTCTGAGGAGGTAGGTAAAGTTATGCAGCACATTTTTACTTAAAGCATTGATTCCGTTGAGAAATTCATCGACCAACTTATCTCGAATAAAAGAGCCACGTTCAGACGAGAGGAAATCTACACCTTGATTCACTACTAAGTTCAAGTCATAGTCTTGGTTTTTCCGCGCATTACGTAATAAGTTTTCTAACCGATTCCAACGGAATCTACCATCTTTAAATAGTAAGTCTCGCAAGGAGATTCTTAATTCTGGTGCTGGGTCGGTTAACAAACGTTTAGCAACGTAGGGATAAGCCTCACTCAGAACCTTAAAGTTGGGATCTATATAGATAGCAATCCCTTCTAGGGTGACGAGGGAGCGAATGATTAAAGCGTAGTAGGGGGGTACGCGGAAAGGATACTCATACATCAATTCTGATAGTTCATCAGTGATGCTCTTAATGTTAAATTCGGCTACGCTAGCGCCTTGAGCATTGGCAAAAACTTTGCCAAAGGCGGGGATAATTGGAGTGAGGTCTGTTTCTGGTGAAAGGAAATCTAATTTAACGTAGTCTTTTGCTAACCCTTCAAAGTCACGATTAACTACGTGGACGATCGCCTCAATTAAACCATAACGTTGCGGTGGTTTAATCTCACTCATCATCCCAAAGTCGAGGTAAGCGAGTTTACCGTCTGGTGTGGCTAACAAGTTACCAGGATGGGGGTCAGCGTGAAAAAATCCATGTTCTAAAAGTTGCCTTAATGAGCACTGCACACCAACTTCGATTAAATAGCGAGCATCTATCCCTTGGGCGCTAATTTCTGCTGTTTGGGTGAGTTTTGTGCCGTTGATCCACTCCATCGTCAAGACACGACGGTTAGTATATTCCCAGTATATTCTTGGTACATATATGTCTTGTATGTGACCGTATAGTTGAAAGAAACGTTCTGCATTTTCACCTTCGTGGATATAATCCATCTCTTCAAAAATGCGATCGCCTAATTCATCTAAAATCCCCACTAAGTCACTGCGTACCCTCTTGACTTTCTTCTGTACCCAAGCCGCTAGCCCACGTAAAATATATAAGTCAATCGTGATTCGTTCTCGTAAATCTGGGCGCTGAACTTTAACTGCTACTTCTTCCCCTGTTTTTAGTTTACCTTTATAAACTTGTCCCAAAGAAGCCGCCGCAATTGGTTGGGCTGAAAGTTCGGCGTAAACTTCTTCTGGTGGCTGTCCTAATTCTTCTTGAATGAATTGGTACGCAATTTCGTTAGGAAAAGCTGGTAACTGGTCTTGTAATCTTGTCAGTTCTTCTAAATATATGGGGGGGACTAAATCTGGTCTAGTAGATAAGGCTTGACCAATTTTGATGTAAGCAGGCCCCAGTTGCGTTAATAATTCCTTTAACTGAATAGCTCGACGGCGATCGTTTTTGACCACTACTCCCCGTTTAATATCCCACCACAACCCAAAGACAAAGGAGAAAGTAGGCCCCAAAACAGCAAAAATCCGTCGCAAAACTTGCAAGGGTCGATGACGATAATGCTCTGCTACTGCTACAGGGTCGTAAACTATTGTCTCAGGTTCGAGATTGTTAGTTACCAAGACCTGGGGTCTTTCAGGGCTTACGGTTCCTGATGAGCGCACAACCAAGGCTTGTGTATCCTTTAGCTGTAGTTCGCCCTCAATCGGTCGGGAATTTGGGGGAAGTGTCTTCACAGTCATGAATAGAGCCACCGGTCGGATTGAACTTGTTAAGTATTGTAACAATATCTTTACAGGAAATTGCCAATTTAGTTTGGGAATTAAGAACTAGAGACTAGGAATATAATTTACCTGGTCTTTTTCTGCTCCTTTGCTCCCCATCCTGCCTTTTTTGTTACACTTGAATGTGCTTGCTAATTCAATGGTAGTAGGTATTGCTGGTTGCCGAAAGTGGGAAATATCCGGCATCTGCCCCTCTAGGAGAATATGGCTTGATGTTGCTTTGCCTGCGGATTGAAAATTTTGCCCTGATTGATCAACTGGAACTGGATTTCGGCGCGGGTCTAAATGTTTTAACAGGTGAAACCGGCGCGGGAAAATCAATTATTTTAGATGCAATCGATGCTGTGTTAGGTGGGAAAGTTTCTAGTCGGGTGATTCGGACTGGAACATCTAGGGCAATGGTGGAAGCCACTTTCACCACAAATCCCCCCTTAGCAGCTTGGTTGACAGAACAAGAAATAGATTTAATTGACGATAATTCTGTAGTCATTAGTCGAGAGATCACCGTTAGTACTAGTAATATTCGCAGCCGATCGCGGGTGAATGGCGTGTTAGTCAATCGCCAGATCATGGGCGGACTGCGCGATCGCTTGGTGGAAATTACAGCCCAAGGTCAAACAGTACAAGTAGGGCAATCAGCCCAAGTCCGGGATTGGTTGGATATGTATGGTGGTGATGCTTTAATTCAGCAGCGCCAGCATATCGCCACAGCCTTCAATGCTTATCAGCAAGCCCATACAAATTTAGAAAAGCGCCGGACATCAGAACGAGAACGACTACAACAACTGGATTTATTGACTTATCAAGTCCAAGAGTTATCAACAGCCAATCTCAGCGACCCCCTGGAATTGGAACAACTGCAACAAGAACGGGAACGCCTGAATCATGTTGTTGATTTACAACAGATGAGTTACAAAATCTATCAGGCTTTGTATCAAACCGAAGATGAAACCTTAGCCGTCTCAGACCTCCTTGGCGACAGCGAAACCACCTTAAACGACATGGTGGAATATGACAGACAATTACAACCACTGTTAGATTTGGTGAGAGATGCTCAAACAGCCATTACAGAAGTAGCTAGACAAATTAACACTTATGGGGAAAGTTTGGAAGCTGACCCCCAGCGCTTAGAAGAAGTAGAAGAACGGATTCGAGAGTTAAAACAAATCTGCCGCAAGTATGGCCCCAGCTTAACAGAAGCGATCGCCTACAGCGAAAAAATTCAAGCTGAATTGGCAGCCCTCAACGATAGTGAACAGTCCATCGAAAGTTTAGAACAGCAGGAAAAAGTCTGTTTTGAGAAACTAACTCAGTCCTGCCAAAAGTTAACGCAGTTACGCAAGAAAACAGGCGCTACCTTAGAATCTCGGTTGATAGCCGAACTTAAACCCTTGGCAATGGAAAAAGTCAAGTTTCAAGTAGAAATATTGCCAATTGTGCCAACATCTGCTGGTGCAGACAAAATTACCTTTATGTTTAGCCCCAACCCAGGGGAACCACTACAACCATTAACAGAAATTGCTTCTGGTGGGGAAATGAGCCGCTTTTTACTAGCCCTGAAAGCCTGTTTTAATCAAGCTGATGCGGCGGCGACATTAGTATTTGATGAAATAGACGTTGGGGTTTCGGGGAGAGTAGCACAGGCGATCGCCGAAAAATTACATCAGTTGAGTCAAAGCCACCAAGTATTATGTGTTACTCACCAACCCTTAGTAGCAGCAATGGCAGATAAGCATTTCCGCGTAGATAAGCAGACTGTTACCCAAGGTAAAGGTAAGAAATCTAATAATGGCAATAGCGAACAGCGTACTGTGGTACGTGTGACAAACTTAGATGATTTGACTACCCGCCGGGAAGAATTAGCCCAGTTAGCTGGTGGTAAATCTGCCAGTGATGCGATCGCCTTTGCAGAAAGTTTGTTAACCCAAGCGGCTAATCACCGTCAGGGACAGAGGAATTAAAATTGCGATCCTCCCTTAATTAGCCGCATCAAAAATTTGCTGTGCGGTTAAAATTAACTGGGGAAAGCTAGGTGATGCGATCGGGCTATTCCCTTGAAATGCCGTCATCTGATATTCACCTTCAACTATGGACAAATTTTGGAAACCCTTACACCCCTACACCCTTTTTCAACAAAAAATCTGGGTACGTAAGTCCTAGACTATTGACCAGTTGGCTCTATTGTCACTCTAACGAAAAAATTACTGAAGTCCGGTTTAGTCCCATCCCGATTATGGCCGGGAGTAAAGCTTTCGTTTTTGAACAAATCACCAACAAGTTGTTCGTATAAGCTTTTCTCAGATTGTAAACTTGCTGGCTCTATTTTGATCACGATCGCCTGTTGGAAGTTACCATTTTTATCAATTACTAAACTAGCTAGTAACTGTGCCGGCTTAATTGGGGAATCGCCAGGAAGATAGCTAGAGTCTACAGTTTTTGAACTGCTTCCTTGATATGCGGAAAGAACTTCCGGTAAATCATTGACTAATTGGCGTGCTTCTGATTCTGCCAGAGGTGCTAATGTGGCGATCGCTCCCCTGGCGGTAGAATTTGCATTATCCTCAGTGGGGGTGTTTGCAGGTTCTTCTGTTGGAGTTGGGGTATATTGCTCAGTGGGAATTTTTACAGTTTCTCCTGTTGGGGTTGGTGGACTGTCCCCAGATGGATTGTTTGCCGTTTCACTGTTAGGGGTGGCTGAGTTATCCTGCGTTGGAGTGTTTGTCGTTTCCCCAGAGGATGTGTCTGGGGTGTCTTCTTCATCTCGCGGAGTTTTGTCTTCTACTGTTTCCGACTGTTGTACTTGTTCCGGTGTAACAGGTGGAATATCTGAAGGTAGAGGTTTTCCCTGTCCCAGTTCAATTTCTTCACGACGATTCCAAGGAAGCTCACCCACGGGAACTGTGGGTGTAGGTTTGGGTTCTGGTTCTGTGGTTGGTGTAGGTGTAGGTTCTGGTTCTGGTTCTGTAGTTTGCGTGGGAGTGGGTTCTGGTTCTGTAGTTTGTGTAGATTCCGATTGAGGAAAAACTTCCACCTTCGATTGAGCAACATTATTATTTTCCGGCTGGGACTGCTCGCCAGAATTTATAATCTCAGCATCTTGATTTGTAGACGTTGGTGGTGCTTGTGCTGTGGTGCTATTAGATACAGACTGTTGAGGTGGTGACGAAGCAGGTTTATCTGTAGAGTTAGTCTGAGGCGTAACTTCTATCAACTCTATAGGGACAACACTTTGATCTGGCTGTGGAAACCACAACCCTACCGTACTAGATGAACGTATCAACCAAAAAGCTAATAAGTGGAGTGAAGCTGAACCTAGAGCTACAGCAAACCATAGACCAGGTGGATCATTATGTCTCCGCCAGACTTTAGCGGGAGTGGGAGTTTTATCCGCTACCGATGTTGTCATATTTAGATATAAATATACGATTCGGAGCTATTGCTGGTGAATCTAGATGAATATTAACGGTTAACCATTAATTCTGATTTCACAGCAAAAGTCAGAACTGTTTCATCTATTCCTTTAAGTTTTAGCGGACTACCTTTAGTAATTTCTTCGTCTTGTAAATAATCTGCTACAGCAGCAGAGACCAAGATTGTACCGGGAACAGCAGCAGATTGCAATCGAGCGGCGATATTGACACTAGGCCCAATGGCAGTATAGTCGGCACGTTCAGCACTACCAAACATTCCTACAACAGCCGTCCCTTGGTGAATACCACAGCGAAACTGTACACCCCCATAATCATGGGTATCAAATATCCCCTGATCCCGCCAACGCTGGTTTAGTTGAGCCAATGAGCTGTGCATGGCTCTAGCCGTATTCACTGCTCGTCGCACCTGCTCATTAGGTGTGAGTTCTTCTGGCGCTCCATAGAGAGCTAAGATAGCATCCCCCATAAACTTATCTACAGTGCCACCATTATCAAACACAGCTTTAGTCATGAACTCTAAATACTCATTCAGTAATTCTGCCACTCGCCGGGATCTGAGAGTGTTGGCTAACTGCGTAAAACCAACGATGTCGCTAAACAACACCGTAATTAAACGCGGTTCTGGACGCAAATCTAAGCTCAAAGAACCAGCAGCCGCTTTCGACACCAACGCAGGCGGCAAAAAGCGCTTAAGAACTGATTCTGTCAGGTAAGTATTTAACTCCAAAACTCGCTTTTCATTTTCCTTCAAAGCTAAAAGATTGCGAACCTCTGCTAGAAGTTCCCGATCATTAAATGGTTTTGCTAAATACGCATCTGCCCCATGTTCTGTGCTTTCGATGCGGGTTTCCTCATCTACCTTTGCGGTTAGCAAAATGATTGGCGTTCCTTTCACCTTTTCGTCATTACGGATCATCCGAATCATCTCTAACCCTGTGACCAAAGGCATCATCAAATCAGTAACAATTAAATTAGGAACAAGTTCTTGGACTTTACTAAATCCTTCATAACCGTTACGAGCTGTATAAACTTGATAACCACTACGGCGGAGAATATCGGATACGTAAGTTCGCAGATCCGGGTTGTCATCAACAACAAGGATTGAATGTGTGGATTGTTGTGTGCTGTTTGCTGTATGCTGCTGAGTCTCAGAAATAGGTAAGGGATTAATAGTTTCTATATCTATATTTTCTAGTGTTGTTTCTACCAGTTCTAAATCAGCTAGTTCTACACTAGCGCGGCTAGTAGTAAGTTCAACAGGCGTATCTGATACTTGCTGTAGAGGTAAGTGATCATTACCGATAACCAACCATAGGGTAAAGGTTGTACCTTTGCCATAGACTGATTCGACGGTAACTCTGCCACCATGTAGTTCTACTAATTCTTTAACTAAGGCTAAACCTAAGCCGCTACCCTCATAGGAGCGATTTTCTGAACCTTCGGCTTGGCGGAAGCGCTCAAACAGATGGGGAATTTGCTCTTTAACAATGCCAATACCTGTATCTTGGACTTGCAAGATGCAGTGGTGTCCTTGGGATTGTAACTTGACACTGATTGTGCCACCTTCTGGTGTAAATTTCATGGCATTTGACAGGAGGTTATAAACCACCTTGTCGAATTTTTCCATGTCTATATAGACTGTAGGACACTCATCTAGTTCGGTAGTTAGATGTAGTGCCTTTTTTTCGCAATAGGGGCGAAATGATTCCACAATTTGACTGACAAAATCCACTAAATCACAAGGACGGAAACTAGGCTGCATTCTCCCTGCATCTAGGCGTTGTAAATCTAATAGTTGGTTAACTAACCGCAACAGCCGTCGGGAGTTACGCAAGGCGATCGCACTTTGGGCATAAGATAACCCCTCCCCTGTTCCCACTGCCGATTCTAACGGCCCTTGAATGAGGGTGATGGGAGTACGAAATTCATGGGATATGTTTTGAAAAAATTCTGTTTTTTGTTTGTCTAATTGCAGTAAGCGTTCGGCTTGTTCGCGGGTTTTCTGGTATAAATGGGACTGCTGTACGGCGATCGCTGCTTGTGCAGCTACAGCTTTGGCCAGTTCAATATCAGAGGAGAGCCATTGCCTAGCTCTCTTTCCTTCTCGCAGGGTAATACTGCCTATACATTTGCCATCCGCCAGTAAAGGGACAACCATGAGCGATCGCGCTGGCATTTTCAAATTTAAATCAAACCTTTTGGTTTCCCAATCTGAATGATTCATATCCGTAATTATTACAGGCTGATGGGTTTTTAATATTTCCTGTAAAATTGGATTTTCTAAAATAGGTGCTTGTGACTCTGGTAATTCCTGAGTTATCAGCCGGTGATTGTCCAACGAGTCTTCGCTATGTCGAGAACTATCATACAAGCCCACACACTTGACAAACTCATCCTCTTCCGTCCATAAAGACAACACACAGCCGTCAACTTGTAAAGCTTGCCCTAATTTTTGGGTAATTGCCGCAAAAATATCTTCAGGATTAAGACTAGAGCGAATCGCTGTTGTGATGGTATTAATCAAGGACTCTCGTTTTGCCAGCGCCCGTACTTGTTCATAAGCGTAGGCTTGGGACAAAGCCAAGGCAGCTTGATCCGCCACCATCAAAACTAACTGTACTTCTTCTTCTCCCCAGATCCGTGCTTGGGAACATTGATGCAGTGCCAAAACAGCCATCAGTTCTTGTTGGCAAATCAGTGGCACAACTAAACTAGAACGGATATCAGCCGCAGCAAACGCATCAGTTCTGTGCTGTAGTTCTGGGCTATCTCCGTGAAGGCGCTCATCACCTGCCACATCATGAATTATCTGCACTTCGCGGGTTTCCCAGACAGTATCCGCCAGAATCGTCAGGGGGGCAGAATTATGTATAGTTTTCTCTATCGCAGCTGGAGAATATTTCTGGTAGACAAATCCTTCATCTACTAATTGTCCATCTTGAAAGGAACGTAATAGACAGACATCCACCTCTAACATATGACCAACTGTATCGACAATTGCTTGCAAAATTTGTCGATAGTCTAAGGCACTGCGAATTGTGTTGGTGACAGTGTTCAGCAGAGATTCTTGGCGCAGCGTGCGGGTGAGTTCACGAGTGCGAGCTTTCAGAACATTGTGAGTATCTAGGGCTTGGCGGACTACAGCTTTGAGTTCTT
The DNA here is from genome assembly GCF_963920875.1 of Anabaena sp. CCY 9910. Lineage (NCBI taxonomy): Bacteria > Bacillati > Cyanobacteriota > Cyanophyceae > Nostocales > Nostocaceae > Anabaena > Anabaena sp. CCY 9910. The sequence goes on from NZ_CAWUDJ010000047.1 coordinate 29,535, forward strand.
CGGCTTCCCAAGGTTTGGTGACATATTTAAATACCTTACCAGCATTAATTGCTTCTACTAAGTCTTCTACGTCAGTGTAACCAGTTAAAATAATCCGAATAATATCTGGATATTGTGTAGCTGTCAGGCTCAAAAATTCCGTACCACTCATGATCGGCATTCGCTGATCGGAGATGATCACTGCGATCTCTCCCTCTTGCGCCAGCAGATCCAGTGCCGCAGGTCCAGATATAGCTCTCAGCACCTTGTAGTCACGATAAAAGGTGCGGTAAAGCAAGTCAAGGTTGTCTGGCTCATCATCAACAACCAAAATTTTGGGCTTACTGTTTACTGGGGATTTCATGCACCGCTTTCCTGCTGTAACGGCAGTCGGATAAAGGTTAATCTCATTGGGAAGGATTGGTTCACAGTAATTTGCCTCAATGGCTTTTTAGGGCTGCCATTTGCGCTAGCGCAGTGCAATTGGTCTCATTATCGATTTTTGCTTTACAGATTTGATGCTTATTAGTCAAATCTTGCCTCACCTCCAACAAACACATTTCAGTCTTACTGTATACATTCTTCGAGTCTGGTGCAAAAACCAGATGAAGCTACATATTAAGTTTGCCCGTTGCGACAGTTGTGCTAACACATTTAAGTAAATTTTATTTATAGCAGTTATCTTAGAGTAAGAGGACGGGAATTAGGGGCTAGGCTTTCTCCGTAAACTTCCGTATTCAAAGATATGACAGAGCGCTCACGCTGCCTAAGTTTTGTCGAAATCTCGAAATTTTATGTCACCATCCGAACAGAATTGGGCTAAGAGTGCGAAAGCCTACGGAGATAGATGGAAGAACAGTTGACAACTGACCACTGACCATTGACTATTAAATCAATTTACAAGTTCAATTTTCCCAGTTGCTGTTTAGAATATTTGAGAAGATTTTATTTGGATAATATTAATATTCAACTAGCCTTGACATCCTGGTTTTTTGATCCATCTAGCCACAAGCCAGTTACAGCAGATACTGAGCCAAGTTTTCGCCAAGTTCACATTCGTGCTGCTACACCTGCTGATTTGACTAGTATCGCCCAAATTATTGCGGAAAGTTTTCACTCTCAGAATGGTTTCTGGGGGTGGGCTTTTCCACTACTCCGTTTGGGTATTTATGAAGATTTCAAACATCGCCTGTTATCGCCTGCTCCCCATCACCTTTGTTTGGTTGCTGTGGAAACTACTAACGATGGAGTTGATCAGTTACTGGGAACGGTAGAAGTTGGTGTACGCTTTAGTGATTACTGGACGCAGACGGGCAAAAGTTTTCCTTACCTGTCTAATTTAGCTGTTCATCCTCAATACCGTAGGCATGGTGTGGCTTCAAAATTGCTTGTCAGATGTGAGCAAGTTTCTCAAGAATGGGGATTTCAAAACTTATACCTGCACGTTTTAGAAAATAACTATCAAGCACGTCAGCTTTATTTTAAGTTAGGATATCAGGTACACAAAATTGACTCTCATTGGAATAGTTTTTTATTTCGACGCTCTCAACACATTCTTTTGCACAAACAAATCAATATCGCTTCGACTGGCTAATTGGATTGTTTGTGGGAAAAAGTGGGGTGATACAAGGGGCTTTATTCTACCCTTCGTAGATAGTAACTCCATACAGTCGTAATTGAAAATGTATGGTCTGGGGGGTATCTATCATGTAATTATTATTCTCTGAACAGATTTTTTAAGTCATGAATTTGCATCATTCACCTTAATATTTTGGTTAAACATTATGAATTTGTAAGCATTCACCACTCACGAATAAGACATTCATAGATTTTGCCGTAAGATTAACTCCATAAATCCGTATGCTATCCTTTGCTCTGAACTCAGTTCTAATCTCTACGGACAATCGCTATGAATCGTTGTGTGAGGATGGTCTTAAATGAAGTTGTACTAACTTTTCTGTGGAAATAATACTATTTCAGTTTTTTGATTGGCTTTATATTATTTCGACTAAGAAATATAATAGGAATATTCCATCTTCACATAAAACGTTAATTTGCTATAATATTGGCAAATATAAATATTCTGAAATATCAATATTTGAATAAATAGCAATATCAGTAGAACTACCTTATAGAAACTTTTGAATCCTTACAATAACTTATCATTAAATATATTGGACTTTATCAAAACTTTAAATAAATTACACATATTTTAGAGACAATGTTGATTAATTCACATACAATGTGGTTACTTAATTAATGATTTGCATTAATATATTTGTATCTTAGTTAAATTGAACAGCCAATTTATACTACTAAGAAGCAATAAAAACTGAAGTGGTTTTTAACCATAAATATCCACTTTAAGTTGTCCACACAACTCAGTTATTAAAAAGTTTGCAAAAACATGGATAGCGAAAAACTCCAGCGCTATCAGACTACTATGGTATCCACTTACTACCCTGACACAAGTTGCCTTGACGATTTTGTCATGCTAGATGGGACTGAGCAATCACATAGCTCGGACGTTCTGACACTTCTGCACAGTGGAGAAGTTTTTATCGTCAATAGTCGGAGACGGAACGGATTAATATTATTTAAGCGCTACCATGCAGAATTTGCGGGTCCAGGGGCAGCAATTGGTGGGGACTATGATTGTGATTGTCAAAAGGTCATACCCATAGGTAATCTTTCTTTGTTAAGCCCTGAATCTTATGAAGAACGCCAAAAAGCTTATTTAATTCGGCGACAATGGATTCGTTTAATTAAACAAATTACAGAAAACCCAGTACCTCAGCAGCGAGTGCAGAAGATTCTGGATCAATTCGAGCAATACTTTCCGCCTACGACGGTGGCTGATTTACCCGATGTTGCTTTTGCTTTGTTAGTAGGAGTGCTACCACAAACGGCGGGAATGGTACGTCGTTGGGGTAGTGAAACGGAATAAATTTATCTTTGGTAATTGCTAATTGCTAATTGCTAATTTGTGTCTGCTCTAGCCTAGAAGCTCTGGCTTTATTAAGGCCGTTTGTATATGATTAAGCGTGCGGATGTTTTCTTCAGGTGTACCAATTGTAATTCTCAATCCACCGCTAATTTGGCGTACTAGAGTGCCAGAGTTTTTGAGTTGTTGATGAAGATTTAGTAAATTAGTGTCCGGGGAATTTTTGTTATCGCTTTTAAGCTGCAAGAAAATAAAGTTTGCTGCACTTTCAGCAACGGCTAATTCTGGATATTTAGAGAGAGCGGTAATGAGTTTAGCGCGTTCATTGAGGATTTGGGGAATGGATTCTAGCAAGATGGGGCGATTTTGTAAGGCAACTAAAGCAGATGTAATAGAAAAACTAGGTAGATTGTAAGGTAGGCGGACTTTTTCTAAAATAGCGATCGCATCTGGATGAGCGACACAATAGCCCACGCGCATGGCTGCTAATCGGAAAGCCTTAGAAAATGTACGTAGAATTACCCAATTAGGTCGCTGTGTCAATTCGCTAACTAAGGTAGTTTGGCTAAACTCGAAGTAAGCTTCGTCAACTACGACTAAAATTTGGTCGCTGAGACTTTTTAACCATCTCACCTCATTTGCAGTTAGAGGATTAGCGGTTGGGGAATTGGGATGAACGACAAACACCACACGAATGGGTGGATTTTGAGTTTGTTCAATTGCAGATTGAGCTGCTGTTAAGTCGATTTCAAAATTCTCAGGATTCCTTGATACTGTCACGACAGGAATACCCAAAGTTTGTGCCAAAATCCCGTACATGGAAAAAGTGGGATTAGCAACTAAAATAGATCCTTCTGCGCCTAAACACGTAGCAATTAATAAAGAACGGATTAATTCATCTGAACCATTACCGACAGATATATTAGCGGCGGTAATGGTTAATGATGAAATATTAGCGGATTCGTTGACATATTCGGCGATCGCACCTTTAAGTTCCTCATGTCCGCCGTCAGGATAACGATTGCTTTCAATTACCTGCTGAAAAGTCCAGGCGAGCTTTTGTTTTAACTCTAGTGGCAAATCATAGGGGCTTTCATTAGTATCCAGGCGATCCAATTGCACGGGAACGGCTGCATCTGTATCGCTGCTGGGATGGGGTTTATAAGCGGTGAATTGGGCTAAGTCTGAGCGAATAAAAGGAAGCATAAGTTTTAGTCATTAGTCATTGGTCATTAGTCATTGGTCATTAGTCATTAGTTAGTTATTTTGATTTATAACTATGGACTATGGACTATTGACTATAAACTATGGACTAAGTTCATATTTTACCGCTTTCGGGTAACTGACAAAATAGGCTAATTGCTTGCCATATTTCTTCTATGACATTACCCAAGGCGTGGTCGCTGTCGAGTTCTATTAGTTCCACCCAAGGACGGGAATAAGCAAAATCGCGGCTGGCTGTGATGGGGATGACTTCATCTTGTTTGCCGTGCAAAATCAAGATGGGGATGGGGCGTTGTATTTGGTTTTCTTGGTATTGAGCCGCATCTGTGACGAAATTGTAGCTTAGGGGGAGCGACTTTCCTTCACCATAATGGTAAACCGGGTAATATTCGTTTTCTTGCCAACTTTGTATCGCCTCCTCACCCATTTTGGGTAACCAATGGGATAAAAAACCAAATGCTGGGGCTAATAAAACTAAGCGTTGTACTTGTAAATATCGCTGTCCTAGATGAGCAGCAGTTAAACCACCTAAACTGGAACCGATTAGGGTTATTGGTACAGAATCATCAGGGAAAGTCGCTGCTATTTGCTGAATCTGGCGCGTGATTGTTAACTGGGAAAATTCACCAGCGTTGAGATCAGGGATTGTTAGCTGTGTGTGAATTTGGGCAAAACGCTGATGAATATCTTGTGCTTTAGCAGATTGAGGGCTAGAAGCAAAACCGTGGAGGTAGATGTATTGGGTCATTGGTCAGTTTTTAGAGACGCGATTAATCGCGTCTGTACAGTTGTCTTCATCGCATAGTGACAAACTCCTCGGCGGCGGAGGGATGAATACCGACGGTGGCATCAAAGTCTTTTTTGGTTGCACCCATTTTGACAGCGATCGCTACACCTTGAATAATTTCAGCAGCATTTTCACCCACCATGTGAGCGCCTAAAACTTTATCGGTGTTTTTATCAACTACTAATTTCATCATGATGCGCTCTTGTTTGCCTGTGAAACTGTGATACATGGGGCGGAAGCGGGTGCGGTATATTGTGACGGCTTCATCACCGAGTTTTTCCCGTGCTTGAGTTTCTGTTAGCCCGACTGTGGAGGCTTGTGGGTTGGAGAATACCGCAGTAGGCACTGTTTCGTGACTGAATTCTCGGCGGTTGTTGCCAAATTCACTATCGGCGAAGGCGCGACCTTCCCCAATGGCTACGGGAGTGAGGTTTAAGCGGTCTGTGACATCACCCACAGCATAGATATTGGGTTGACTGGTTTGGCTGTATTCGTTCACCGCAATGGCGTTCATGGTGCTGTATCCAGGCCCTTCTATAGAACTGGCAACAACGTCAACACCAGCATTTTCCAAACCTAAACCATCTACGTTGGGAACTCGTCCTGTGGCTACTAAAAATACATCGGCAATAATTGGTTCTTGGTCTCCAGATAGATTGATTTTCAAACCTTCTGGGACTTGTTCAACTGCTGTCACTACGGTATTTTGGATAATCCGAATACCGTGATTTGTCATACCATCTTGAATTTCGGTGCGGATGTCTTCATCAAAACCTTTGAGAATTTTGTCACCTCTGGTAATTTGGGTGACTTCTGAACCCAAACCACGCATGATTCCGGCAAATTCTGTACCGATGTAACCTGAACCAATAATGGCGATGTGTTTTGGTTGTGTTTTTAGGTGAAAGATTTCGTTGGAGGTGATGCCATATTCCATCCCCGGTAACTCTGGCTTGAGGGGACGACCACCAACGGCAATTAAAATTTTATCGGCGGTATATTTGCGATGACCTCCGGTCGGTCGTAGACCATCGCCTACTTCTACTGTGTGAGTATCTACCAAAGTAGCACGACCGGAGATCAGTTCTACCCCGGCTTTTTCTAAAAAGCTGATATGTAGTTGGGATAGTCGCCGCACTTCCTTATCTATAGATGTGATGAAATGTTCCCAATTTAATTCTGCTTTACCCACTTGCCAACCATAGCCTGCGGCATCCTCAAATAAGGAGGGAAACTGAGAACCATAAACCATGAGTTTTTTGGGTACACAACCCCGAATTACACAGGTTCCACCCACTAAATCATTTTCGGCGATCGCTACTTTTGCCCCATAGCTAGCGGCTCGTTTAGAAGCAGCTAAACCACCTGAACCAGCACCAATTACAAACAAATCATAATCGAAAGTCATAATAACCTAACATACTATTCGCTGATATTTAATGTAACAGTTGTTATTTGTCAGTTGTCATTAGTCAACAGTCAACAGTCAACAGTCAACAGTCAAAAATTCCTCTGCTATTACCTTTTATTTTGAACCAAATCCGCCGCCGCCAGGGGTTTCTATGACAAAGACATCCCCCGGATTCATCTCTACTGTGGCGGTACTCTCTAAAGTTTCTTGGCTTCCATCGTGGCGTTCTATCCAGTTGCGTCCTACTTGTCCGCTTTCTCCGCCATTTAAACCAAAGGGAGGGACTAAGCGATGTCCAGAAAGAATGTTAGCTGTCATAGGTTCTAAGAAACGGATGCGGCGCACTACTCCATTACCGCCGGAGTATTTTCCCTTACCTCCACTGTGGGAACGCAGACTAAAGCTTTCCACTAGTACAGGGTAGCGGGTTTCTAATACTTCTGGGTCAGTGAGGAGGGAATTAGTCATGTGGGTATGAACTGCGTCTGTACCATCAAAGTTAGAACCTGCACCAGAACCGCCGCAGATGGTTTCATAGTATTGATAGCGATCGCTCCCAAAGGTAAAATTATTCATGGTTCCTTGAGAAGCAGCCATCACACCCAACGCACCATATAAAGCATCAACAATGGTTTGGGAGGTTTCCACATTACCTGCAACTACTGCACCTGGGTAAGTGGGGTTTAACATACATCCTTCGGGAATGATAATTTCTAAAGGTTTGAGACACCCCGCATTGAGAGGAATGTTATCATCAACCAGCGTCCGAAAGACATATAAAACTGCTGCTTGTGTGACAGCTTTGGGTGCATTGAAGTTACTATTTAATTGCTCAGATGTGCCAGTAAAATCAATTTCTGCACCACGGGTTTCCCTATTTATAGTTACTTTAACTTGGATTTTAGCGCCGCCATCCATCTCATAAATAAACGAGCCATCCTTGAGAACATCAATTGCTCGTCTCACTGATTCTTCAGCATTATCTTGGACAAATTTCATATATGCTTGGACTGTTGCCAAACCATATTGATGCACCATTTTATGTAGTTCTTGAACTCCCCTCTCATTGGCAGCGATTTGTGCTTTAAAATCAGCGATATTTTGGTCAGGATTACGAGCAGGATAAATATGATTAACGAGTAAGTTTCTTACTTGATTTTCTTGAAAATTTCCTGTCTCAACTAAGAGAAAATTATCAAACAGAATTCCTTCTTCTTCTACTGTAGTACTGTGGGGAGGCATGGAACCAGGAGTAATCCCACCGATATCAGCTTGGTGTCCGCGAGAAGCAACGAAAAATAATGGTGTGGGGTGATTTTCATTAGTTTCTGGGAATACGGGGGTAATGGCTGTGACATCTGGGAGGTGGGTTCCGCCGTTATAGGGATTATTGGATAGATAGACGTTCCCCGGTTTTATGGTGTCGCCTTGATCATTAATTAAACTGCGGACGCTTTCACTCATTGACCCCAAATGTACAGGAATATGAGGAGCATTTGCGACTAATAATCCAGAAGAATCGAAAATGGCGCAGGAGAAATCCAGTCTTTCTTTAATATTGACTGATGTGGCAGTATTTTGCAGAACAATTCCCATTTGTTCAGCGATGAATTGATAGAGATTTTTGAATATTTCTAAGCGGACTGGATCTGGTTGAGATGTTATGTGCATTTTTGGATTTTTAAAAATAGCAGTTTTTAAGAAAGTAACGAATGCTGAGTAATAAATACCAGTTTTTAGACTCTAATCTCTTTTTTAAACTCGTTGTAAAATCAAATGATTGTGTTTAGTTAATCTTGCCTGCCAATTAGGTTCAACGATAATCGTACTGATTTTTTCAATGATGATAGCTGGGCCGTTAATATTATCTTCTGGTTGTAAATCTTCTCGGCGGTAAACTGGTGTATCATGCCATTTATCTGCTGTAAACATTTGGACTGTTTCCACAGATTTGGGTGCTGCATCTATCGTACGAGTACGAGTAATTAATGGTTCATCAGGAGTGTTTATTTTTTGAATCACTTCTACTGAGACAGATTCAACAATTAAGCTTTTGGCTGACTGGATGAAACCATAGCGAGATTTATGTTCTATCTCAAATTCTTGTTTCATTGTCGTCACATTTGCAGAAAAAGCAACTGTCAAAGTAGAGTTTGTTCCTGCGTATTTTAAATTTAATTTTCCGGCTATTATCTCTTCATTAGTTGCTTGATTATTGCTAAATTCATTTTTGGCTTGAATTTCTAAAAACTCCATCAACGGCAATAATTGAGGGATTAATTCTTCAGTTAGAGGTTGTTCTACCCCTGCGACTCTGGTAGCACGGACATCAGCTAATCCCATACCATAAGCGGAAAGTACTCCAGCATAAGGATGAAGGAATATCTTTTTCATGCCTAATGTATCAGCGATTAAACAAGCAACTTGTGCGCCTGCGCCACCGAAACAGCAAAGAACATAATCACTGACATCATAACCACGTTGCAAACTGATTTTTTTAATCGCATTTGCCATATTTTCTACTGCTATGGCAATAAATCCAGCTGCTACTTGTTCTGGTGTACGATGATTTCCTGTAATGGATGCAATATCTTGGGCTAGTTGAGTAAATTTCTGAATGACAATATCTTTATCTAAAGGTAAATTGCCATTAGTTCCAAACACAGAAGGAAAATATTGCGGGTGAATTTTACCTAACATCACATTGGCATCTGTAACAGCCAAATTTCCACCACGCCGATAACAAGCAGGCCCCGGATTTGAACCAGCTGATTCTGGCCCTACTCGATAACTATAACCATCAAAAAATAAAATTGAACCGCCGCCAGCAGCAATTGTGTTAATTGCTAATACGGGAACTCGCATTCGTGCGCCAGCAATTTCCGAATCTAATTGACGTTCATACTCACCTTTAAAATGGGCAACATCTGTACTCGTACCTCCCATATCAAAGGTAATTACTAAATCAAAGCCTGCTCTTTTACTAGTTTGAATTGCCCCCACAATACCACCAGCAGGGCCACTCAAAATACTATCTTTTCCCTGAAATTTATCAGCATCAGTTAAACCACCATCAGATTTCATAAACATTAATCTGATATGAGGTAACTGACTAGATACTTGGTTGACATAGCGCCGCAAAATTGGAGTTAAATAAGCATCAACTACTGTTGTATCTCCTCGACTTACTAACTTCATTAAGGGACTAACTTGGTGGGAAATGGAGATTTGAGTAAAGCCAATTTCTTGGGCAATTTCGGCTACTTGTCGTTCGTGAGTAGGGTAGCGATCGCTGTGCATCAAAACAATGGCACAACTACGAATTCCTGTATGGTAAACTGCTTGTAAATCTTCTTTTAACTGTACAATATTTACAGGTGTTAATTCCTGGCCTTGGGCATCATAGCGTTCCTCTACTTCCACTACCTGTTCATAAAGCATTGTCGGTAAAACAATTTGCCGAGCGAAAATATTCGGACGATTTTGATAGCCAATTCTTAACGCATCTTTAAATCCTTTGGTAATCAGCAGGACAACCCTATCTCCCTTTCGTTCCAACAGCGCATTTGTCGCTACTGTTGTTCCCATTTTCACTACTTCTATTGCTGCATCAGGAATGGGTTGATGATCCGCAATCCCTAGAATATCTCGGATACCCTGGATAACTGCGTCTTGATATTGTTCAGGATTTTCGGAGAGTAATTTATATACTATGATCCATTCTTGATTAGGCAGAGGAACAATCAAAAAACGTTCGTTTGACTTTGATAATCTCTCTACGATCTCTGGATTATGGGTAACAGCAACAATATCTGTGAATGTACCACCCCGGTCAGCAAATACTTTTAACATTTCCCTATTTATGCGGATATTTGTATGATAACCATTAGGTGTGTTAAAAAGAAGTCTTTATGCTGTTTTTGATGGCTTATAGTACGTAACCTTAAATTAGGCAAGTTGCTTTTTTTGAGAATACAGGCGATCGCAGTGTAATGCCCAGGCTACACCAAATATACCACTTAGGGAACCAGCGATCGCAGCTGTCACCCCCCATCCCAATGGCCCAGTCCAGTTGGTAATCTCTTTGATAATTGCTGTGCTGGCTTTGCTAACTATATAAGCTGTTCCTATTGCACCAACAGTAACTAAACCTAAGTCTATCAGTATTCCTAACAGTGATTTGCTTGATAAGTCTTCTTCAAAATAAATCTTCCAAATGCTGGTATACATGAGAATATCAGAAGCAGTTAAGATGAATTGCTTGGGTATTTCTCCACCAGGACTTGGTATGGCTGAAGTTGTAGCGCCGCTAATAGAAGAAGTAGTGATAAATAAAACTGTCTCTATTCTCTTTTTATCTAAATTACCCATTTTTAGTAATACCTATTGATTAAAAATAGAATATATAGAATTCATACTTAATTTTTGAAATATTGGGACATAATAGCTGATATAAATAAAGTCCGCTTGCGCGGACTACGGACATTGGATAAGGTTAGGTTATTACCAAGATGGCCTACTATTTTCTAGAGGCTGATTTCATTCTTGACGAATTATTGATATAAATCAAGTATCTCTCACTAATTTTTTAGACATAATTATCAGAATAAAAAAATCCATTCTTTTGTGGGTAGAGTTTTTGGTAATGGGTAATAGGAATGACATTTACCAATTATCCCTTACCTATTAACAGAAAATAGAATTTGATTTTCTATAATTTTTAATTTGAAAATAAAACTGTGGTTCACGAGGATAACCTTGGAATTTTTCACTTTTAGTGTTTTATTTTATCAATATTAAATATTCAGCATAATCATCTTCCTACTTCCGATAGATTTTTTAAAACTTCAAGTGCATCATCACACCACTCTATCCAAGCTTGCTCATATTTAATTCCCGCTTTTAAGACTAAATTTCTCAATTTTTCATCCTTATTTAGTTCTTTCGGGTAAGGACATTTCCCTTTGTCAATCTCTCCATAAGTAAGTAATTTTTCTAAATGGATTCGGCGATGACGTGTGACATCTTCTATCAGCAGACTGACTGGTACTAGACCACCGGAAAAAATTTTGACTAACAAATCTTCTCTGACTACATCTGGTTCGCTGGGTTTGTGCATCCATTCGATTAGGTGCTGCTTTCCTTGTTCGGTGATTGAGTACACTTTTTTATCCAGGCGACCTTCACGGGGAATCACCTCGGACACAATCAAACCAGCAGACTCCAGTTTACCCAGTTCTCTGTAGATTTGTTGCTGGGAAGCTTGCCAAAAATAACCTACAGACTCGCTGAAAACTTTAGAAAGATCATAACCACTGTGGGGAGCATCAATTAGACAGGTCAGGATTGCTTGCGATAAACCCATAAAAAACTACTTGACAGATATTTTCTTAAGTGTACACTAGAACTTGTATACAACAAGTTGAATAAAACTTTGCAAATATAAAATGTTGTATACAGTAAATCTGCCAATATCTAGGCGATGACTTATGCAAAACCTCCATCCAGACCGATTCAGGAATCTCAGTTACCCTAATAGAAAGCTCATTTTTGGTATAGTTGCCATAGCGTTAGCAAGCGCAGCTGGTTCGTTGTATTTAGCCTCTGGCGTGGGAAATTCTGGGAAAGAAGTTACCCCATTGGTAATTGATCAGCGTCCTCCAATCAAGGCTATTACTGCTTTGGGGAGGATAGAACCGCAAGGTGAAGTTGTACAGGTGTCAGTTTCCCAGACTGCTGGTAGTAACCGCATAACAGAATTGTTGGTAAAACAAGGCGATCGCATCAACAAGGGACAAATCATTGCTATTCTAGATAACCGCGATACTCGGCTAGCAGCCTTAAATAGAGCTAAACAACAAGTTGTAGTAGCACAATCGCAACTAGCACAGGTAAAAGCTGGAGCCAAACAGGGAGAAATTGCTGCTCAACAAGCCATAATTGCAGAATTAGCAGCAGAACTACGCCAAGAAGTTGCAGCCAGAGTGGCGACGGTGAGGCGCTTAGAAGCAGAAGTGAGAAATGCTCAAGTTGAATATCAGCGTTATCAATCATTGCAAGCAGATGGCGCGGTTTCTGTATCTATGAGAGATAGTAAAAAACTAACTCTAGAAACCACTGAGGAAAGTTTACGGGAAGCCTTAGCCAACCGCAGCCAAACATCAGAAACTGTGCAAGAAAGACTTAGACAAGCAAAAGCCACCTTAAACCGAATTGCAGAGGTGCGTCCTACAGATGTGCAAGCAGCACAAGCAGAAGTAGCAAGTGCCAAAGCCGCAGTTCAAGAAGCCCAAGCTAATTTAGACTTGACTTATGTAAAGTCGCCTAAAGCTGGTCAAATCCTGAAAACTCATACCTTAGCTGGGGAAGTAGTCAGTGACAAAGGTATTGTAGAAATCGGACAGACTAATCAAATGTATGTAGTTGCAGAAGTGTATGAAGTTGATATCAACCGCGTCAAAGTTGGACAACGCGCAACTGTAACTCAACTCAACCTACCCGGAGAATTGACAGGAACCGTCGAGGATATTGGCTTACTAATTGCTAAAAAAGACGTACTCAACACCGATCCAGCCGCCGATATCGATGCACGAGTAGTAGAAGTAAAAATCCGCCTCAACCCCGAATCCAGCCAAAGAGTCACTGGTTTAACTAACTCTAAAGTCAAAGTAGCGATCGCCTTAAATTGAAAACCAACAACTAACTATGAAAAGAAAAATTCCTTTAGCATGGTTGCAATTATCGCGGGAAAAAGCACGGATGCTAGTAGCGATCGCCGGTATTGCTTTTGCAGATGTGCTGATGTTTTTACAACTTGGTATCCGCGAAGCTTTGTTTGATGGTGCTGTGCAACTACACAACAGCTTGGAAGGTGAGATTGTTCTGGTGAGTAGTCGTTACAAATCCTTGTTTTCACAGCAGCGTTTTTCCCAACGCAGACTTTATCAAGCAATGGGTTTTACTGGTGTGCAATCAGTCAGTCCCATCTATGTTGATCCTCTTCCTTGGAAAAACCCTGATAATCAAGAAACTTGGAATATTTACGTTATTGCTTTTAATCCTGAAGAGAAAGTACTTAATTTAGCTGGTGTACAAGAGAATTTAACTAAATTAAGAGAACCTGATACTGTGCTGTTTGATCTAGGTTCTCGCAAAGAATTTGGTCAGATTGTGTCTAAATTTCAAACTAGTGGCACTTTCACTACAGAAATTAATAATCGTCAAATTAAAACTGTTGGCTTATTTAAATTAGGAACTTCCTTTGGCATTAATGGTAATCTCATCACTAGCGATGTGAATTTTTTCCGCCTCTTTAATCAAAGACGGCAACCAGGACTAATTGACTTAGGTTTGATTAAGTTAGAACCAGGAGCAAATATAAATTGGGTATTAGCTAACTTAAAAGCTAATCTTCCCGATGATATAAATATTTTAACAAAACAAGAATTTGCCAACCAAGAAAGAAGCTATTGGAACAGTAGCACACCCGTAGGTTTTACATTTACTTTAGGTGCAATAATTGGCTTCATGGTAGGCGCAGTTATTGTTTATCAAATTCTCTATAGTGATGTTTCTGATCACCTGCCAGAATATGCAACCTTAAAAGCTATAGGCTTCAAAAATCGCTACTTACTCATAATTGTTTTTCAAGAAGCTTTGATTTTAGCCGCTATTGGCTTTATTCCTGGCATTGCCATTTCCCAAGGCTTATATATGATTACGCGCCAAGCAACACTCCTCCCTATCATGATGACAATAGATCGGGCAGTATTTATATTTATGATCACAACTTTGATGTGTTCAATTTCTGCCTCACTCGCCATTAGAAAATTACAAGCTGCTGACCCGGCTGATATTTTCTAAACACCAATATAGTTAATTATAAATTATTATGTTACCTGCCATTTCTATCTCTCATCTCAATCATTATTATGGTGAAGGTTCACTCAAAAAGCAGATACTTTTTGATATCAATTTAACAATTCAACCAGGGGAAATTGTCATCATGACTGGCCCCTCTGGTTCAGGGAAAACTACTCTACTTACACTCATTGGTAGTTTGCGTTCTGTGCAATCAGGGAGCTTAGAAATATTAGGTAAAGAACTATCTGGCGCTACTAAAAATGAAATGGTAGAAGTGCGGCGGAATATTGGTTATATATTTCAAGCCCATAACCTTCTAGGGTTTCTCACAGCCCAACAGAATGTACAAATGCCATTTGAAATGAACCAGAGTATTTCCTTTCGTGCAGCAACCACAAAAGCAGCAGAAATGCTAACAACTGTAGGTTTAGGAGAAAAACTCAATTATTATCCAGATGATCTCTCAGGTGGGCAAAAACAAAGAGTAGCGATCGCGCGTGCTTTAGTACATCATCCTAAACTAGTATTAGCCGATGAACCCACAGCCGCTTTAGATAGTAAATCCGGGCGAGATGTCGTCAATTTAATGCAGAAATTAGCTAAAGAACAGGGTTGCACAATCTTGCTAGTCACTCATGATAATCGCATTTTAGATATTGCCGATCGCATTATTCACATGGAGGACGGTTATTTGCATCAAAATTAACAGTCAAAAAACTATGCAACTGAATATGTAATTTAAAAGCGCCATAGCTTATTGGAATAGTGACCAATTACCAATCACTTAACATCGTCTTAAACCCCACTTGATAATCTATTGATAAATTTCCCTTGCTAGACAAACTCAAGTAGCTTGCCAATATCTCAACATCTTAGTAGGGGTAAATATGGAATTAATAAATCGCAACTTCCTCGCAACCCGTTACAAACGCAGGAATTTTTTACTAGGTGCAGGACTAATCACAGGGTTAGTAGTAGCCAGTCAACTGCATCCTGTGATGGCACAAACAAGATTTTCTGGCTATCCATTTACTCTAGGTGTTGCCTCTGGAGATCCCTTACCTGATAGCGTGGTGTTATGGACAAGACTAGCACCAGATCCAGTAAACGGCGGTGGTATGTCACCAGTGAATATTCCTGTGCAGTGGCAAATCGCACGGGATGAAAATATGACACAGGTTGTACAAAAAGGAACAGTCCTAGCAACACCAGAACTAGCTCACTCAGTACACGTTGATGTGCGCGGGCTAGAGCCTGATCGTTGGTACTGGTATCAATTCAAAGTAGGTAATGAAGTCAGCCCCAAAGGACGTACACGTACAGCCGCAGCACCTCATAGCTCTATTCAAAAATTTAATTTCGCCTTTGCTTCTTGCCAAGATTGGCAGAATGGCTTTTACACAGCCTACAAGCATATGGCTGAAGAAGACCTAGACCTAGTGGTACATCTAGGTGACTACATCTATGAGTATGGGCCTCGCTCTGGTGCACCACGTCAGCATATCGGCCCAGAAATCATTACTCTTAGCGATTACCGTAACCGCTACGCTTTGTATCGAACTGACGTAAATTTACAAGCAGCTCATGCTAACTTCCCCTGGATTTTTACTTGGGATGACCATGAAGTAGATAATAACTATGCCAACTTCATTCCCGAAGATGACCAGAGTCGGCAAGCATTTGAGCGCCGAAGAGCCAGTGCTTACCAAGCTTACTATGAGCATATGCCATTGCGCCTATCTTCCTTGCCCAAGCAATCTAGTATGCTGCTATATCGACGGTTAACTTTTGGGGATTTAGCTGAGTTCAATGTCTTAGATACTCGCCAATACCGGACTGACCAACCTTGTAATGATGGACTCAAGCCACTGTGTAACGCAGCTTTAGACGCAGCCGCGACTATGACAGGTGCAAGACAAGAAGGTTGGTTACTCAGAGGACTAGACAAATCAAAAGCACGCTGGAATGTAATTGCTCAACAAACAATGCTTGGTCAATTTGATTTTGATGCTCGTCCCGATTCCCAAGTCTTCAACGTTGACCAATGGGATGGTTATGTCGCGGCTCGTAATCGCCTCTTGAGTTTTTTAGCACAGCGTAGACCCTCAAACCCAGTAGTAATTACTGGAGATATCCATTCCAGTTGGGTACATGATTTAAAAGCTGACTTTAATAATCCACTGTCAGCAACCGTAGGGACTGAGTTTGTGGGTACTTCCATTACTTCTAGCTTTCCTACAAATTCCATTGCACCAGTTAGAGCAGCTTTGAACAACAACCCCCATACAAAATTCTTCGATGGTGCTTATCGCGGTTATGTTCGTTGCCAACTAACTAGAGAACGTTGGCAAACTGATTACCGTGTGGTGTCCAGTATCCTTGAAGAGAATGCTTCTATTAGCACCCTCGCTTCCTTTGTGGTAGAAAACGGGCAGCCAGGTGCAAAAACAGCGTGATATGTAGGATTTTAGGAGAGGATTTAGCAATTGCTTTTTTCCTCTCTTTTTCTTTTAGCTAGAATATCTATCTCTTACGTTACTGGCTAATGATGTGATATGAATGCGATCGCTTCTCAAACTTTAACCTACGCGGTTTTAATCAATATAATTGACATCAAAAATTGTGTAAAAATGCCATCATAGTTAAAGTAAAAGCATTCTGGAGACAAAACCACGGTTTACGCACGTCCTTTAGCACGGTTAATTGAGCAATTGCAACGCCTCCCTGGAGTTGGTCCCAAAACAGCCCAGCGCCTAGCCTTGCATATTTTGAAGCGACCAGAATCTGAAGTAGAAGCTTTAGCACAAGCTCTAGTTGAAGCGAAAAAGCAGATAGGCTTGTGTTCTGTCTGTTTTCACTTATCTTCTGAACCAGTTTGTGAAATCTGCCGCAATCCTAACCGTGAAAATAATACTATCTGCGTAGTAGCAGATTCCCGCGATGTGATTGCCCTAGAGAAAACCCGCGAATTCAAAGGTAAGTATCATGTCCTGGGTGGGGTGATTTCGCCGATGGATGGAATTGGCCCAGAACAGTTGACGATAACTCCTTTGTTGCGGAGGGTAAGTCAGCAGCAACCTAAAGAGGTTATTTTGGCGATTAGTCCCAGTGTAGAAGGGGAGACAACAACATTGTATGTTGGTCAACTCTTAAAACCATTCACTAAAGTGACAAGAATCGCCTTTGGTTTGCCCGTAGGCGGAGATTTAGAATACGCCGATGAGATTACACTGGCAAGAGCTTTAGAAGGACGCAGAGAATTAGATTAATTATAGATAAAACAAAAAAGCGCTCTCTAATAAATAACGAGAGCGCTTTTTCGTAATTATAAAACCTG
>NZ_CAWUDJ010000048.1:0-45753 GCF_963920875.1 Anabaena sp. CCY 9910
TTGGTATTGATGTTCTCACCTTCCAGTCTCATTCTCTTTAATTCACATTAGACGTGAATTTCACCATATTTTTTTATCCATTCTCCACTATTTAAATCGGCCGCAAGTAAATTTACTCCTTGTTTTACTAAATCTTGATTAGCTAACGCAAAAGATGATATACCCGCACGTACTTCGGCTTTCAGATATAATTCTGGTCGTCTCCAAGCTGCGGCGGCGAATAAATCAGACAAGTCGTGTGGTAATAAAAATGGTATGGCTTCAACACGTCTTTTAGTATTCTGCTGAAGTAAATTAATTTGTTCGTTTAGCGGTAAAAATCGTAAAGCATCTTCCCATAAAAAGGGAAAATAATCGTAAAGCCAAATTCTTTGCGCG
Source organism: Anabaena sp. CCY 9910 (assembly GCF_963920875.1). NCBI lineage: Bacteria > Bacillati > Cyanobacteriota > Cyanophyceae > Nostocales > Nostocaceae > Anabaena > Anabaena sp. CCY 9910. The sequence goes on from NZ_CAWUDJ010000048.1 coordinate 379, forward strand.
AGTCTAATATCAAAAGTTAGTAAAATGATTATTCCATCTCTAATAATTCTTTGCATTTCTTGGAAAGATTTTTCGAGATGTGAAAAGTGATGTATCGTTAAAATACTGATAACACCATCAACAGATTTATCTGGTAAAGCTAAATTTTCTGCATAGCCAGTAAACCACTCAACTTGAGGATGTACAACCGCTTGCTGTCGCATCACAACAGAAGGTTCAACCGCATAAACAAACAATCCTTGGTTAGCCAAGGCTACACTATAACCACCAGTACCAGCACCAATATCAGCGATAACGCTACCCTTTGGTAAATTGAGTAGATTAATTATTGCATTGACGATGCGAATATCAGGAACGCGAGTTTGGGAATATTGTTTACCAATGGAATTATAAATAGGCATTTTTTTGAAATATTCAATGGTTAAAAATTATTTAACTAGTTCTAGTAAATTTAAAAGTTGATTGACGATAAATTTTGGTTTAATTTCCTGTGGTAAAGCTTGATTTTTTCTGTTGTAGTAACAAAAATCAATATTGACTTGTGTTGTACCTGCATAGTCATGGCTTAAAGAATCTCCAACATAAAGAACTTGTGCTGGCGTTAAATCTAATTGTGATAAAGCATAGTGAAATATTTCTGGTGATGGTTTAGCAAAACCAATTGCTTCCGAAACTACCACTTCCTCAAAAAAGTAATCAATTCCCGCAGCCTGCATTCTTGGTACTTGTGCTGATACAAAACCATTGGTAATGACGGCTAACCGATAATTGCGTTTCAGGATAGTTAAAAGTTCATATACACCAGATTCTGTTACGGCTGAATGATTAAAAATCTGCCAAAAACTTTGACTGAGGTGATTAGTTTTATCTGTTTTTATATTTAAGTGAGCCAGTGTGCTTTGATAAGATAATTCTGTTATTTCGATAGGTGATAAAACATCTTTCTTTCTCCAATACTGAGAATTATAAGTTTCAAACACTTCTAAAAAATTAGTTTCAGTTATTTCATATATATCTAAAGATACTGCACAATCTGATAACGCGCCAAGGATAGCTTGACGTTCACATAGTTCAAAATTTAATAATGTATTATCGAGGTCGAAAATTATGGCTTGATAACTCATTTTTATTTTATTAGACTCAACTTAAATTTTTATAAATTAATCCAATAACGGGAGATCACTATATCTGAATTTTCCAAAAATTCTTCACTGGTTAATTGACCTTGATTTTTCTGAATTACACGGGCGGAAGAAATATTATCTTTATTACAGGTTAAAAGAACGCGACTCAAACCCATATTTCTAGCTTTTTCTAAAGTCTTAGTCAGTATTTGTGTACCATATCCTTTGCTTCTTTGGAGAGGGCGAATCATATATCCAATATGTCCTCCTCGACGTTCCAATGTAGGTATTAACCAATGACGTAATTGGCTTTCGCCCAAAATAATCTTGCTCTGTGCCACCAACCAAAAAGTTGTTGCAGGTACAAAACCAGGTTTTAAATCAATACCTTTTGAATTATTTTCTAAGTATTGGATGTAGGCTGAAAAATCTTCTTGAATTAACGTTAAATTATTCTGATCGAATAGGCGTGACTCACCATGTTTTTGATATTCTTTCACCATATCAATAAACTCTGAATACAAATCACAAGTTGGCTTAATTAATTCAAGCATTTTACTAATTGAATTATTATAAAGTTTGGTTGATTTTGCATTTTATATAAAAAATAATGTGACTACCAAATAACTAAACGAAAAAATCTAACCCTTCCCACGGATGTGCTTTAGCAGTTTGAATTCTAGTGTCTAAATCAGAAGCATGGATTTCCAGCTTATGATCATTAGGATCAAGAAAATATAAAGAAGCACCTTTGCTTTTATTTTCTTGCCAAATTGTTGCACCTGATTTTTGAATACGTTGACTAAGTACCGGAAAATCTTCAATGGAAACAGTTAGAGCAATGTGGGTATATTCAGGTAGAGGACTTTCTCGAACTTTCTTGTCTAAAATCAATGCCAACCAAATGTCACCAGTTGCAAGATAAGCACCTTTAGTCCATTTTGCTAGTAAGCGAAAAGATAGCACATCTGTATAGAAAGTGATAGATTCCTCTAAATTTCTGACAGATAAAGTAATGTGGTTAACTCCAGTAATCATTGTGCAAAGTATTGATGTTTAAAATTCCATTTTTTAATCAAATCAATTGTAGAATTTTACCTCACAGCTACATTGTATGATTCTTTAACTGTATCTACTTCGACAATGTAAGGCTCTACAGGACGCTTGAATAATATCATTTGTCCTGACTCATCTTTCTTTAGATTGACATGACAGAACCATTCATCATCATTTTTTTCGGGATAATCTAAGCGGTAATGATATAGACCCCAACGAGTTTCTTGGCGATATAATGATGCTCTAGCTGCCATTTCTGCACAGTCTCGAATAAAATGCACTTCTAAAGAACGCATTAATTCATGGGGGTCACGCGCACCCATTAAATCTAAGGTTTGTTGATATTGAACAAACTGTTTCAAGCCAATTTCTATTTTGTTACCTGATTTTGGTGGTTGGAGATAATCATTAACTAAGCGTCTGAGTTTATATTCTACTTGGGTATGAGGTATGCCATTGGGTCGAGTTAATGGGGCATAAATTCTGGCTTTTTCTGTTTCTAAAAACTCTGCATCTGGTTCGACAAAATCCAAATCTTGAATATATTCAATGGCATGGGTTCCAGCTATGCGACCGAAGACAAAAGCCCCAATCATATAATTATGAGGAACGCTGGCCATGTCTCCGGCTGCATATAAACCGGGAACCGTAGTTTGGGCGTTTTCATTTACCCACACCCCAGAAGCACTATGACCACTACATAAGCCGATTTCGGAAATGTGCATCTCTACGCCGTGGGTGCGATAATCTTCGTTTCTACCTTGATGGAAGCGTTCTCTACTTGGTCTTTCATTCGCCCAAAGTATGGATTCAATTTCCGCAATTGTATCTTCATCAAGATGGGTCATTTTGAGTTGGACTGGCCCTTTTCCTGAGTTTAATTCTTTCCAGATTTCCAACATCATTTGACCACTCCAATAGTCGCAACTAATGAAGCGATTTCCTTCGGCGTTGGCTGTATGTGCGCCAAATGGCCCAGCGACATAGGCGCAGGCAGGGCCGTTGTAATCTTTGATTAAGGGATTAATTTGAAAGCATTCAATGTTGCTGAGTTCTGCGCCTGCGTGATAAGCCATTGAATAGCCATCGCCGGCGTTGGTAGGATTTTCATAAGTGCCGTAGAGGTAGCCAGAAGCGGGTAAGCCTAGTCTGCCACAAGCGCCTGTACAGAGGATGACGGCTTTGGCTTGAATGATTATATAGTCGCCGTTTCTCACATCAAATCCTACCGCGCCAACAGCACGTCCGTCTTTGACTAAGACACGGGTAGCCATCACACGATTTGTCACTTTGACTTTGTGGCGTTTAACTTGGCGGGTGAGAATGGTTTTCAGGTCTTTACCTTCTGGCATGGGTAAGACATATTTACCCACACGATGCACTTGTTTTAAGTCATAGTTACCTTGGGCATTTTTTTGGAATTTCACGCCCCAGCTTTCTAATTCTTGGATGACTTCGTGACCTAATTTACCTGTTTGATATACAGCTTTTTGGTTGAGAATGCCATCGTTGGCTAGGGTGATTTCCCTCACATATTGTTCTGGTGTGGAATGGCCGGGGATAACTGCGGTGTTTACGCCATCCATCCCCATTGCGATCGCACCACTCCGACGTATGTTAGCCTTTTCTAATATCAGCACCTCTGCATCAGGATTTGCCTGCTTGGCTTTAATACCTGCCATTGTGCCAGCAGTACCGCCGCCAATGACGAGTACATCAGTTTTTATGCGTTGAGTATTGATATCCATAATTTTTGGGGATTGGGGATTGGGGATTGGGGATTGGGGACTGGGGATTGGGGATTGGGGACTGGGGATTTGGATGGAGAGTGCAGATAGATAGCAATACTAAAATGTTCTTACTCTTGTCCCCCTGCCCCCTGCCCCCTGCCTTATTTACTGCCTTGCCAAACGATGTCTTTTACTTGAATTTGCTGGGGAATGAGTTTGATTTTGTAAAAGGTATCGGCAATATCTTGCTGCTTGCTAATTACTTCATCTGTTAACGGGAGAACACCATACTGTCGGCGTTTCTCGGCAACTTCCAAGGCGGCGGCGGGAATGCCTAGTTCTGGTTCTAAAAATTTAGCTACTTCTTGGGGGTTATTGGCTGCCCATTTATCGACTTTGGTAACTTCATCTAACAGGGTTTTCAATACATCTGCATGATCATTCACAAAGGCTTGACGCACCAGATAGTAACCCCGATTGGGTGCTAAATTTGTGGCATCGGTGAGAATCCTTGCACCTGTAGCCTGTTCAACTGCTGCCAAGAAAGGATCCCAAATTGCCCAAGCATCAACGTTACCACCTTCAAAAGCTGCACGGGCATCTGCGGGGGTGAGATAGGCGGGTTTGATGTCACTATAGTTTAGTCCGGCTGCTTCTAGGGCTTTGACTACTAAATAGTTAGTATTAGAACCTTTGGCAAAGGCGACTCTTTTACCCTTGAGTTCAGCGACGGTTTTAATTGGTGAATTTTTCGGTACGATAATTGCTTCGGCTTTGGGACTCCAAGGGTCGTAAGCTACATACAATAGGGGAACACCACCAGCTTGAGCAAAAATAGGGGGTGATTCTCCTGTATAACCAAAGTCGATACTACCTGCATTCATCGCTTCTAGCATCGGTGGCCCGGCGGGAAATTCTGTCCATGTCACCGTTGCACCGGCAGCAGTCAAGGCTTTTTCTACTTCTCCCCTGCTTCGCATTGCATTGAGAACTGTGGCTGCTTTTTGATAACCAATGCGAATTGCAACACCTTGAGTTGTAGGGGTGGGGCTTGCTGTTGAGGTTACCGCAGAGTTGTTTGTATTGCTAGGAGAACAGGCAGAAATAACCAGACTCAAACTTAGCCCCAATGTAAACCAGCAGATAAATTTACGTATTCTAGACATCTCATAATTTTGAAGAAAGCGGCTGACCATCTTCATTAGTTGAGGCAATACAAACTGACTCCACATAAGCACACTTAACTACATAACCAAAACAAATACTACGATATTTTGAGCAATTTACCGTATTTGAATGGTAAAATATTCACATACATAAGCAGTAAAAGCAAGCGGCTGCCACAGATTTTGATGATTGACAAATAATAATACCAATTAGAAAAAAGAACGCAACAAATAAACCAACTGTAGAGACGCGATTTATCGCGTCTTCACCCGATGATGTGTTGCCGTCATTAATTGAATTGGTATAATTTCTAGGAATATCTGTTGTTTGCATCTTTAGGTGGACTTTTAAAGAAAAGAGACGCGATTAATCGCGTCTCTACAAAATGATCTGGTTTAATACCCCAACCCTTAGTGGGTGGTTTTTACATATCTTTGCCACTGACCACTGACCAAACTCTATCCTCTTGTGGGTGAGTAATTTTAATGACTAAATTGTTCAATAATCCCACCACCCAAAACTTTATCGCCGTCATACCACACTGCCGCTTGTCCGGGGGTGATGCTGAACTGGGGTTCATCAAATACCAAGCGGACGCGGGAGTTTTCCAGAGGAATGACTGTTACTGGTTCAGGTGCAGAACGATAGCGGATTTGTACGGCTGCACGAATTGGGGTGGATGGTTCAGGGATGGAAACCCAATTGACTCGGTTGACAGTACATTCTTCTTGAGTAGCTTTAGTGCGATCGCCTACTACTACTTTATTATTGACTGCATCCAATTCCACCACATACAGTGGTTCAGGTGCTGCAATCCCTAAGCCCTTACGTTGTCCAATTGTGTAATGATGGACACCATCATGTTGACCTAAAACTTTGCCTGCGGTATCCACAATATCGCCTTTTTTCGGTGCGATATACTTATCCAGAAAAGCCCGCATAGAACCGTTACTTTCAACTAGGCACAGGTCTTGGCTTTCTGGCTTATCGGCAGTTTTTAGTCCATGTTCCGTGGCAATGCGACGGGTGTCAGCCTTTTCCATTTCCCCTAGAGGAAATAGCGAGGCTGCAAGTAAATCTTGAGACAAATCATACAGGAAATAAGATTGGTCTTTGTTGCGGTCAACAGCCCTTAATAGTTGGTAACGTCCGGTTGCTTCGTCGTAGCTAATACGGGCATAATGACCTGTAGCGATGCGATCGCATCCCAATTTTTCCCTGGCATACTGTACCATTGGGCCGAACTTCACCGTTTTGTTGCACTGAGAACAAGGCAATGGCGTAATCCCAGCACCATAACCAGTTACTAGATAATCGACAATATGAGTTTGAAACACATCCCGCATATCCACCACTTCATGGGGAATGCCTAACTGTTCACAAATATAAGCCGCGTCGATCATCCCTTCAGAGCAACACTGACCTTTGCCTTTCATTAGCCAAAGGGTTAAACCAATTACTTCATAGCCCTGATTATGGAGGATAGCGGCGGCTGTGGAACTGTCAACGCCACCAGAAAGACCGACGACAACTTTTTTCATAGTTACTAAATTTTGCACAAGACAGTGCTTCGCGGAATTTGAAATTTAAAAATCTACGCTATATAATAATTTCGGCTGTTTTTATCTACTAAATTAATCGTAGGTTGATAAATTTTTAACTGCTCAATTGTAGCATATATCCCTTATAAGCCTTATTAGTAAAGCGCTTCAGTTCCCAATCATAGATAATTTTCGGCGCGTTGAAAATTAAAGGGTTTGACGACGGCATTAACCCTGACTAAATTTGTCTCAAATCTCTGGCATCATTCACAGGAACTGCATATTTTTTCATGTATCCGTTGCCACCTGAGCATAGTCCCTTTAAGCTAGCAGTATAAAGTTCTACTAATTTAGTGTCTCAAGGCAATAGTCCATAAATTTTGTTTCTACCATGTCTATTCAGATAACGAGTAAATATATTACATTGCCGATAATGCCATTGTTATTAGGCAGTTGGTTAACACTAGTTCCTAGCCCAGCAAAAGGACAAATCAACAACAATGATAGGGTTTTGCTAACTCAATCTGGAGTATTTGAAAGTTTACCACCACCACCTAATGTCCCCACCCAGGAACAGGAAGTGGAATTCAACCAATATCAACAGGATTATCAGCCCTATCAACCAGTACAGTATCAATATCAATCTGGACAAAACTTTCAACGTTATTTTGTATATGTTGACAATAATAGTTACGACACTCTACAAAGAGTACGGCGCATTGAACCCAGCGCTTACATCCGCCAGTACAATGGTCGTTCTGTAATTCAGTCGGGAGTTTTTAATAGAGAATCAAATGCCCAACAGCGAGTCAGAGAACTAGAGTCATCTGGTATTTATGGTGCCAGAATTGCGGGTAGTGGCGATGGACAGGGAATACCCAACTCTCCTGGTGGGGGAAATTATGGAAGTGAACGGTCTAGGTATTATGTGACTATCCCCGCAAAACCAGAAGAGGTTCCTTCAATTGCCAATCGTATTAGATTAGCTGTGGGACGAAATAGTTTTGTCAGAGAAAGAAGACAACCTCTAGGGCCACACGTAGCAGTCGGGCCTTTTGTTCAAAGAACAGAAGCAGAACAATGGAGCAATTATCTACGAAATATGGGATTTGCTAATGCTAGGGTTTACTACGGGAAGTAATCCCACAGAGTTAAGACTAGGGGCTAGTACAAGTAGGCAACAGTAAAACTATAATTATGTTTCAAGCCCCTTATCTTCAGCACAACTAAGGGAACAACAAAAAATAAATTATCCGAAATTGATGGTTTGGTAGGGTGCGTCAGTGTCATAGAACCTAACTGTACTCAGAAAATATTCATACTGACCCACTCTACATTTTGGATATTTTTTATCTGGAAGTCCCTAACTCAATTTCTTAACCGAAAGCGCACTGGCATTTTATCGGACGGATAAATTAACAGGTTTTGCTGTAACTGTTCCAGGGAAGAACGACCGTTGACTAACTCCCAGTCGAAGTGACGGAGCAATAATGCTAGCATCATAGTTCCTTCCAGCATTGATAAATGCTCTCCCAAGCAACGATGAGGCCCTGAGCCAAAGTCTATCATTGGCAGCGAACTAGTTTCTTTACTCTTGTCTAACCAACGTTCGGGCAGAAATTCCTCAGGATGAGCATAGACTTCTGGATCTCTTCCAGCAGCAAGCATTGACCAAGATATTCTTGTACCACTAGGGATCACTTTACCCTCAATTACGGTGTCGCGTTGAGCCTCCAAGGAAGTCGAGCCTGAAGCGACTGAATAAAGGCGCAATGTCTCCTTGAGAATTGCGCTAATATAAGCCAATTCCTTAAAGCTTTCTGTATTAATATTGTCTTGACTTTGCCAAGCTTGGTCAACAATGTCCCGTGCTTTCTGAAAAACCCTTGGATTTAAGCTTAACTCTCCTACGGCAAAAGATAGAGTATGAGCTGTTGTATCGGTACCAGCTATTAGGAATTCAACAGATTCTGCTATTAATGTTTGGCGATTATATTTTGGTTCTTTAGCTGCAATTCTGACTAACATTGATTCACGGAACAAAGGACTGACTTGCGGAAAATCAGTTCTTTGTTCTCTCATCTGTAAAGCTAAGTCTACACGGGGAGTTAAAAATTCCTCTAAATATCGTCTTGATGCCCAATAATCTTGTGAATTCTTGGTTGGTAAATATTTCATCCATATCTTTTCACCTGTAGCTTGTCGTAGAAATCGATAACCTACAACACACATAGCTTCGTACACCTTGAGAACTTCCAGGGGCGGCCCTTCATTAGTAGTAATCTTTCTATCCACAGGTATACCTAGTACAAGAGAGGAAATCACCCTCATTGTTAGTTCTACAAACAGGGGATCTACCTCAACTTCTTTTGGTGGTGCAGTTTCCTTGAGTGTGACAATTACTTGTTCACAGGCTTGGTTAATAATTTCCAGATATTTGGCGAGACTGCTAGAACTGAATTCTGGGTTCCAAACTTTGCGTCGCCACTGCCACTCGTTTCCTGTTTCTCCTATAAGAATAGGACCACTGATATCGTTCCAAGCTTGGCGCAATCGTGCGGATCTGATTAAGCTACCATCTCTCATTCCATTGACGATGGTATCTTCGATAACTTTTGGTTTACTTAAAATGACAACCGGAGAACTACCATTCCATACAACATACATCGGGCCTAGCTGCTGGCTCCAATCAAAAAATAATTGGAATAATTTTTTTTGTTTCACTGCTGCTAAAACTTGCGGAAGATTTCCTAACAGCCAGTGTTGAGGAGGGGAGGGGAGTGATTGTAGGGATTTGTATTGTTTCTTTTGTTTCCACCAGCGCCAAGCAAATGTTCCCGCTATGGTAGTAACGCTTAAGACGGTCACTAAATAGGGAACAGAGGAAGAATTATTAATCTGAGCAGTAACGTATTGGAGCATGAATCCGCCTTTGTCAACCAAAAACTTCAAATCACCCAGATACTAACGTATTCTTTCACTCTAAGATAAAACACTGATAATCAAAGGCTTTCAAATCTGTCAACATTCAACAACCAACAGTCAACAGCTATATTTCGTGAAGTTTACTTAGTCAGAATATCTTAACATTACCAATAATATTGGTAATGTTTCCAACTTTTTTGGTATTGTTTTCCTAATGCTTACCACACGTAAGTAACTTCACTGAAGCATTTTCTATGAGCAAGAAAAAATTGATTGCTTGGATGACTGGGGCGATTACCAGCTTAATAGTGGCGATCGCCCTCCCATTGTTGATGTCTGCACCAGTTACAGCACAGACACCCCCCCCAACACCACAGGTGACGACAACCGTCACATCACCAAGTGCTACAGCCAGTCTGAGAGTTTACGCTGCGGTTAGTTTATTGGAAGCACTAACAGACGTGGAGAATGCTTACAATAACAGCACCTCCACACCAAAGATTAACTTTACAAATAGCCTAGATTCTTCAGGGATTTTGCTACAAAACATCAACTATGCACCAAATGAAACAGCTGGGATTCCAGATGTGTTTATTTCGGCTGCTACCTCTCAGATGACTAGTTTGCAGACGGCTGGAAAACTAGCTGCTGGTTGGCCACAGAACATTGCTAGAAATAGGCTCGTATTGATCAAACCAAATACCCCTACTGCACCTGCTCCCACAGGTAACGCTATTTCGAGTTTCAGTACTCTTGTTAATAGTCCTCCAACGAGAGCTGGTATTCGCGGTATTGCTATAGGTAGCCCCTCAACTGTTCCAGCTGGAGAATATGCCAGACAAGTCCTCACCAGTACCGCTAGTGGTTGCGGAGGAGGTACTTACAATACGCTGTTGAATAACCCACTACCTAATAAGCTTATCTTTGCCACTAACGTCCGTAACGTTTTGAGTGCAGTTGAGACTAAAACTCTCGGTGGAAATGTCATTGATGCAGGTATAGTGTACGCGACAGATAAACAGGTTTCTACCCTAGTAACACAAGTAGGACTAGCTGCTCCCTCAACTTGCCTAACTACTCCCATAGTCTATCCAGAAGCTGTACTCAACAGAACGACAAGTGCTACGGCTGCTAATTCTTTTGCTAACTTTCTTGCTACTAATACAGCAGCCAGAAATGCCTTAACCAATCGTGGATTTCTAGCACCTTAAATCATAGGTATTGGATATAAAATCACCAATCCTATCAATAATTTGTTTGCAGAAATATCTATGATCTTTCAGCCAGATTTGGAGAAATTTTTCATGAAATCGACCAACAAAACTTCCAAACATTTGTTACTAACTATTACCAGTGCTTTTGTCGGTACTGCTGTAGGTATAGGTGGTTATGCTTCTCAGGCACAAGCTGCCAGGTTAGGAAATATTGTGCATAATGGCGACTTTACATACTGTCCACAAAACGTCTGTGACCCCAATGAACTATTGAATCCTAACGACCCTACTCGTGCTAATCCTTTTATTAGAGGATGGTTCAATAGTACGCAAAATGAAACTTTCTACACCACTTATCTAGAAAATTATACTGTTGATAGGGAATCTGATTATTCTAGAAGTGTACGTATGGCGGCATCAGCCGACTTTACTTACATATCCCAAAACTTGAACACCAAGAAGAATCAAAGATATCGATTGACCTACTACTTAGCTAACTCAGATGAGGAGAATTTAAGCACTTTTCGGACATATATAGGCGGCAACTTGGTAGAGGAAAGAAGTGATATTCCATTCCAAGATTTTACGCAATACACACTAGATTTTATAGCCACCTCAAAAATCACAGAGTTAAAGTTTGCCAGTCTCCAACAAAAAGCTTGGTACAACATCGATAATATCAGCGTCGTTCGGATTGATGATGACGGTCAACAATCTACTTCTGTACCTGAACCATCAATCATGGCTGGACTAGCAGTTGTAACTATGATGGGAATGCGTCATAGAAAAAACCGTTTGGCTAGTAGTGGTAAGTCCCAAGTTGAGCTTGTTTGATTCTTATGTGATTGCATTTGAATAAGGTGAACAGGTAGGGGCGCAATATATTCGCCCCTCAAAAGATATGTAATCAACTTTATTTTAGAAGTACTTTTTTATACTAAAAATGGCAAAGTTACTAAAGTGAGATGTTACCAAGAATTTTGGTAACAAAAAGTTTATTAAACAGAATTCAGGAGTCAGGAGCCAGAATTCAGTATTAATTCTGTGCGACTGGCGGATGAATATTGGTTAAAACCTCGCCCCTCTGGTGCGTCCGCTACGCGAACGTGGGCGAAACAAATCTGAAACTTTTTCCTTATTTATAGGACTTACGCAAGTGTCATAGTCAAAGTAACTGTAGGGTGCGTCAGCCCCAATAATTTCGTACACATTAGAGGATTTTCCGTATCTGACGCACCCTACTATTGTGCCAGTTACGTAAGTCCTGATTTAAACTCTATCCCTTTCTGGGTGGAGTATTCTGAATTCTGACTCCAGTTTTCTGACTCCTTTTTATCTATTGGCTGCGGTAGATGTAACAATTTGACGCACGAGGGAATCAGTTAAATTTTTATTAGCACTGAGCATCAAAGCGACTACCCCAGCAACATAAGGAGTGGACATAGATGTTCCATTCCAAGAAGCATACTTGTTACCAGGAAGTGTCGAATAAATACCAACACCAGGGGCTGTGACATAGCTCAATAGCTCATTTCCGGCGCGGTTAGAGAAGCTAGCCATAATTCCAGACTTATCAACTGCGCCTACCGCTAGCCCCCAGTCTGTGGCATATCTAGCAGGGTAGTATGGTGTTAGCTGACCACCGTTTCCTGCTGCCGTGACCACGATCGCGCCTTTGCTGCTAGCATATTGAATAGCTGATTGGATATCAATACTAGGTTGCTCTTTACCTAAACTCAAGTTAATCACATTGGCTCCATTGTTTGCCGCATAACGAATACCTTGAGCGATTGCATGATCAGAACCTGAACCATTATCAGCCAAAACCTTCACTGGCATAATCTTGGCATTATAGGCAATACCTGTAACACCAAAGCTATTTCTTACCCCGGCAATAGTCCCAGCTACATGAGTTCCATGTCCATTTTTGTCTAAGGTATTGTTGTTGTTACCAACAAAGTTCCAGCCGTAAACATCATCAATATATCCATTGCCATCATCATCCTTACCGTTACCAGCAATTTCTTTGAGATTTTTCCAGATATTACTGCTCAAATCGGTATGGTTGCGGTCAACCCCGCCATCTACAACAGCTACAGTAATTCCTTGACCTGTAAATCCTTTTGCCCATACTTCTGGTGCGTTAATCAGGTCTGCACCCCAATTGTTACCACCTAAATTAACAACATCACCAAAGGTTGTCTGACCTAAAGCTTGAGCGACTGCGGCAGCAGCATTAATCAAGCCATAGCCATTAGTAGAGCGAAAACTATTCTTGACGTTGATAGCTTTAGCAACAATGTTATTGCCTTCATTGGTTTCAATCAAATTGTTGTTACCATCAGCTTTGTACAGGAGATAATATTTACCTGCGGTGATATTCTTCACAATCCTAAGTGACGTTGTTTGTGAACTATAAGCACCTGCTGGAATACTACCAACATCCTGGGAACCTAAATATAGATCATCATCGCTGATAGTTTTATCTTTAGATATATAAAACATCGTAGAGCTAGGAAAAGCATTACCCAAACTCTGATTTTTAACTCGATAACTAATTCTAAAGCTATAGCCAACAGTTACTGAACTAGGTGCTACAGGATTCTGAACTACTAAATCTGTCTGAATCAGATTAATATTTATGGCTGTAGCTAAAATGTTGTTGGTTTCATTACTTTCAATAAAATCTCCATTGCCATCAGCTTGGCACAATAAATAATAGCTACCAGCGACAATACCATTATCAATTGTGAGTGTGCTTGATTCTGAACTGTAAGCGTCTGCTACAAGACCGTCAACATAGTCTGAACCTAAGTAATAATCATTATCACTCACATTTCTATCTCTCGATAAGAAAAACATAGTATAGCTAGAGAAAGTATTCTCCGAGCCTTGGTTTTTAACTACATAGTTAACCTGAATATTAGTTCCAATTGATGCTGTACTAGGAACTTCAGCATTTTGGATGATTAAGTCTGGTTGACTAGATGTAACATCAATTGTTTGAGCAGCGAGATGAGTATTAGTATTTGAGACAGTTGCCGACAATAATGTATTGTCTTGCTGAGTTGAAAAACTACTACGAAAGTTTGAGCTTAATATATCGTCAATCCTGAGTTCAGAGCCATAATAATCATTATGCTCTGAAAAAGAGTTATCGTTACTAGTAACTCCATGAATAATACTGTTATTTGTTTGTGTAAGTTTCACTTGAATATGATACCGAAAAATCATTAATGAATGCTTGAGTACTATTCAACTTAAAGCTGAACTAGATGCTAATAAATAGATTACCAATATAGTTGAAAAGTATCAATCAATATAAATAATTTGATTTTGCATTTAATCTTTGATCATAGAAGTAGAGTCAAAACAAATGAAGAGTGCTGAGTAATTCTCACTCACTCAACACTCAACAATAAGTTTCTAGCCAGCCTCTAAAATCTAAACGTAGTGCGAACAACACCAGTATAGATAGTATCGTTGTTGCTGTTATTTTCTGGGTTAAATATGACAATTAACCCTGGTGTAATTGAGATATTATTGTTCAGTTGGTAGCGATACAAAGCCTCCACATGGAAAGATGTATCTGTATCTTCACGCCGAGCGCTGGTAGCAGTCAAATTAGCGGGGCCAAAGTCATTACTGGTAACTCTTGGCGGTTGTCCAAAAATTAGACCACCCAAATTCCCCTTTTTCCCCAAATCGGGGAAAGCTAAAGTTACTGCCCAGTTCCAAATATCTGCTTGATCACCACGGTTGACTGTAGTACCGGAACTGGCTTCGGCTATAGCTTGGGTATATCCGACCCATCCAGAGACTATAAACTGGGGATTGAAACGGTAACTCGTTTGTAAACCATAATAATTGGCAGAAGTAGACACCGCAGAACCAAATGGGGTATTAGCGAAAGCACTACCGTAAGCGCCGGAAACGGTAACATCCCCGGCTTCACCACTAAAGTAGGAGTGAGCATAGCTCAAACCCAAAGTTAAGTTTGTGTTTGGTTGAAATTCTAACTGCGCCAAGGCTCCATAACTACCATCAAATAAGCCTCTCCCTGGTGTTGGCTCGCTGCCTCGTCTGGCTAGATATCCCGCCGAGAAAGTCACAGCATTACTCAATTGAAATATGGCGCTAATTCCTGAACCGGTATTGCTAGCAGAACCAGTGTTACTCGCTCGGTAAATAGGCGAGAAGCGACCAAAGCGGGATACTGCACCGGTAGGAGCTGATGCTAACAGGGGATTGATCGTATTGAAGTTATCGTAAAATTCTCCACCAATGGCATCAATAATGATGTTGAGTTTATCACCTACAGGAAAGCGGTAAAATAGCTTGCCTAATTGAACACTGTTATCTAAGTTATTAGTTGCATCCCACCCCAGACGACTCATATTAGTGCCTGTCACTGGAGCATTAAATGCGGTAGTGTTGTTGGCTTCTAGCCGAGCAAACAAGCGGTCTTTGCCAGTGAAACTAGAGACTAAATTCAAGCGGACGCGATCGCTTAAAATAGCATTATCTTGCAGATTCCTTCCTGCGGCTCCATAGGCACTATTTTTGGCATTCTCCCGTGCAGTACCAGCCGGCTGTGCATTGATGGTTCGCCATTGGTCAGAGTTTAACGCTCTATCTCCACCAAACACACTACCAACAGTAAGAATTACCTCTGCATTCAACTTGGTAGTGGTAGAAAATTGTTGACTTTCTAAGATGGCTGTACGCCCTTCTAGTCCATCTACCCTTCCCCGCAGTTCTGCTAGTCCTTCGGCAAACTCTTCTTGCAGTCTTTGTAGTGTGGCTAAATCTTCTTTTGTGACTAAATCCGCCGTACTTGTCCCAATCAGTTCGTTAATCCGATTCAAGCAAGCATTCAAACCAGCAGCAAACTCATAACGAGTTATGGCGCGATTACCCCGAAAGCTGCTGTCGGGATATCCAGCAATACAACCATAACGCTCAACTAAAGATTGTAAAGCTTGAAAAGCCCAGTCTGTCGGTTGCACATCAGATAGTTGCGAAACAGATGTCACCTGAGTGATTGATGAGTTATCATCCGCTTCTTGTTGTGTTTCAACGTCTCCTGCTACCGGAGATGCTGATACAACTTGAGCCATTAACACATTCACTCCCAGCAGTACGGGAGCTATAAACAAAGACTTACATACGATGTTAAACATTTGCCTCACACCTGAACAACTTGCTACCAATCTAGTTGGTATAAAATAAGTTAATATACATTATTAACTGTAAAAAGTACTTTTTGCTACTAATTTTTATAGAGAGATATTTTTGAGGCGATCGCTCAATTGTTGCTATTCCCTGACTTAATGGATTGATTTTTACCAATTACGTTGGTAATGTATTGTTGTCTGTTAAATGACCAGTGTTCCTTTCCAGATGAGGCTTTCAATCTCTAATTAATTACTACTTGAGTGTAATTCACCAGATAATCAAGCAGTGGTTATGAATATTGCGTGATTATATACCAACCATGAAAAAGCAGTTTTGTGCCTTTTCATTGATGGCCTTTGCTATCAATGTTACATTACCAACCCCAGTATCTGCCGTCACTTTATATGGTGCTGGTAGTTTGCGCAATAGCCTGACGGAAGTAGCACAAGCTTTTACAGCAGATTATGGCATCACTGTAGAGACTTATTTTGGCCCTTCAGGTTTAACAAGAGTCAAAATAGAGGATGAATTATCCAGCAATGTGAAAACCGCAGATGTCTTCGCCAGTGCTGATTTAGGAAATCCCCAACAACTATTTCAAAAAGGTTTGAGTAATTCTGGACAGAATTTTACTAGCAATCGTATGGTTGCTATTGTCAGACCAGGTTTAACTGGTGTCACATCAGATAATGTATTAGAATTCTTACTCGATCCAATTATCAAGGTAGGCACATCAACACCATTAGCTGACCCTTCTGGAGACTACGCCTGGCAGATATTTGATAAAGCTGATGTTATTAAACCAGGTAGTTCGCAAACTCTCAAAACTAAAGCCTTGCAATTAGTAGGTGGGAATCCCTCTGCACCGTCAGTTCCCACCGGAGAAAATAATCTCGTCTATTTCCTCAAAACCAATCCCCTTGCAGATATCTTTTTAGCTTATTACACCAGTGGTAAAACTGCTCAAGAACTAGAAGCAGGTAAAGATTTACAAATAGTAGAGTTACCGAATTATTTAGCCACAAAGGCTGATTATGGTTTGACTGTAATTAAAAATGCAGATCCCGACGGAGAGAAATTAGCTGCATATATCCTCTCATCAAAAGGGCAAGCCATCCTAGCAAAATATGGATTTGGTACTCCTTCAACTTCTATTCCAGAACATCAGGGGGCATCTGCTACTTTAATAGCTTTGGTTGTGGCTTTTGTAGTCCAGAAAAAGTTATCTCATAACAGAAAATCAACAGCAACTACCAAAGTTTAACTATCGCTTGTATAGAGAAACTATCAATTTCACAAAGACGCGACTGTGAATCAAATCATCTTGAAAAAAATCTCACAAAACATGAACAAACTATGTCTTTCTTTAATAGCCGGATTAGCATCTAGTTTTTTACTGGCTCAACCTACTCATGCTGCCACACTAGGTCAAAATTTAATTGTCAATGGTGATGCAGAGCAAGGATTAGGAGACTCCATCGGTAATGCAGTCGGTGCTGACATTCCCTTCATTCCAGGTTGGACTACAACTGGTAATTTTAGTGTGTTGGAATATGGAGCAACAGGCTTTGAATTTACTAATGGCCTTGGTAATGTCGTGAGAGTTAACCTACCAGATGTTAATGTTCCTGGCCCAGATGACAGAGGTAAAAATCTCTTTTTTGGTGGTGCTAGTAGAGCCTCATCTAGTGCTTCCCAATCTATTGATGTCAATAGTCTTGCTTCAGTAATTGATGCAGGTAAAGCAGTTTTTGATTTGAGTGGTTGGTTAGGTGGATATGATGATGATGACGATATTGCAACACTCAATATTACTTTCCTTGGGCAGACAAACCAATCTCTAGGAATTGCTAATATTTCTGCGCCAAATGCAGCAGAAAGAAATAACGTTACAGGGTTATTTTTGCGAGAAACTAATGGTTTTGTTCCTACCGGAACACGTCAAATTAATGTAGTCCTGAATGCCAATCATACAGGAGGTCGAGTCAATGATTCCTATGCAGATAACCTCTCATTAGTAATTACTCAAGTCCCAGAACCCACAATATCAAGTTTATCGCTGCTGATTGCATCAGGTTTTATGACTAGAAAATTGCGGAGAAGCCGCCAATTTAATTAATTTTTGCAGTTACATTTGTTCGTAGTAAGGACTTTATTCCTAAATTTCTAAACACTAAAGTGCTTACTACAAACTTTGTGTGTGTGAGGAATTGTTTTAAAGATGTTTTCATTGTTTAGTTTAATTACCAGTAGTGCATTATTTATTTTTCACGAATCTGTAAAAGCACAGACTCAGGTTACATCTACACCCCAAGCTTATATTTTTTAGTCCACAATATTAGACCAGAGCCAATAATGCCAGCGATCGCACCAAATAACAAGTGCATTATTAAAGGATATACATATCCATTGCCAAACACACCAAAGCACTCCTGGTATAAACTCTTTGCCACTAACCACTGACAAAACTCTATCCCCATGTGGTTGGAGTCTTTATTTTGGATTTTGAATTGATTCGTCCGGCTAAAGCCCCTACTAAACAAGAGTTTGGATAACTTTCTGCAAATTTTGTCAAAAATTTTTATCTCTCGCAAGTAAACTAGCGATTTGTATGCTATGCTTTACTTATAGGGAATCAAAAAAGCAAAAGTATTGGGTAAACTCAAACCCACGACTATTGTCTAAGTCAAAGAAGTAAATCCGCCACGGCTTTGCGTAAAGTACAGTAGAAATAAAAAGCCAATGAAGCAGGATAGTGGCCTCCTTAATAACTTGAAAGCAATCAGAACGCGCTTAGGGATGAGCCAGCAAGATTTGGCTAACATTGCTAGTGTAACTCGTCAGACCATTAGTGGTGTAGAATCGGGACAATATGCCCCCTCAGTGGCGATCGCACTACGCATAGCTAAAGCACTTGGTTGTCAAGTTGAGGATCTATTCTGGCTAGACCAAGATTTACCTGCAATTGAAGCAGTCCTGACTAAACCCATACCCACAGATCAGTCCATACGCCTGAGTTTAGCAAGGGTTGCCGGACAATGGGTTGCTTATCCCCTATTGGGTAAAGATGCCTTTCGCCAAGATATGATTCCGGCAGATGGGGAAGGAGTAAGCCAAACAGGAAGCGGTAAAGTGCAGGTGAGGCTGTTAGATGATAACTTAGCCGCACTGCATAACACAGTAGTTATTGCCGGTTGTGCGCCTGTAATTGCACTCTGGGCAAGAGCTACCGAACGCTGGCATCCACAACTACGAGTACATTTTACCTTTGCCAACAGCATAGATGCCCTGCAAAGTCTATGCAGAGGTGAAGCCCACATAGCCGGGATGCACCTGTATGATCCCAAAACTGGTGAACATAACGTGCCGTTTGCCCGTGAAATCTTGGCAGGAAGAGAAGCTGTTTTAGTTACTCTAGGTTTATGGGAAGAAGGGCTGATAGTTCCATCGGGTAATCCCAAGGGTTTTAAAACACTAAATGATGTAGTAGAAGCACAAGCAACCATCGTCAATCGTGAAGTTGGTGCTGGTAGTCGAATGCTCCTAGAACAAAAACTGCAACAAGAACACATACCATTTGCAGCAGTCAAAGGATTTAATCAGATTGCCACTAGCCATCAAGATGTAGCCCAAGCTGTCGCATTAGGGTTTGTGGATGCAGGTATTAGTACATCATCTGTTGCTACTACCTTTGGTTTGGGATTTGTACCTCTGCATCAATCAAGATATGATTTAGTGATTTTGAAGGAATATTTAGAAGAAGCACCTATACAACAATTGTTGAGTACCTTGGGACATCGCATGGTTCACTCGCAACTAGAAGTTCTCGGTGGCTACGACATTACGAAAATTGGGGAAGTTGTAGCAACGGTTTAGATTGGGGATTGGGGACTGGGGATTAGGGACTGGGAAAATTATCCCCTAAACCCCCACACCCCTAAACCCCTCTCTACACCCAAAGCGGCTGCTCTTCAGACATCGCTTGACTAAATACTTGCACTAACACAGGAATATGTTTTGGATTTACACACCTTTTGTTGTAGGACGCGCACCTCCAAAGACGTTCTACAACAAGTCACGACTGTAACTTAACAGTCTGAACGCTTCAGATGACAGACATACCAAAATTACACCATTACTAGGAGACTAAATCATCATGTCCGACGAAAACATTAGACAGATAGCTTTTTACGGTAAAGGCGGTATCGGTAAATCCACCACTTCCCAAAATACCCTCGCAGCAATGGCAGAAGTGGGACAACGTATTCTGATTGTCGGATGTGACCCCAAAGCAGACTCTACCCGCTTGATTCTCCACACCAAAGCACAAACTACCGTACTTCACTTAGCTGCTGAACGCGGTGCAGTAGAAGACTTAGAACTTGATGAAGTAGTACTCAAAGGCTTCCGCGATATCAAATGCGTAGAATCTGGTGGTCCAGAACCAGGTGTAGGTTGCGCTGGTCGTGGTATTATCACCGCTATTAACTTCCTCGAAGAAAACGGTGCATATCAAGACGTAGATTTCGTATCTTACGACGTATTAGGTGACGTTGTATGCGGTGGTTTCGCCATGCCAATTCGGGAAGGGAAAGCGCAAGAAATCTACATTGTTACCTCTGGTGAAATGATGGCGATGTACGCTGCAAACAACATCGCTCGCGGTATTTTGAAATATGCTCACTCCGGCGGTGTACGCTTGGGTGGTCTAATTTGTAACAGCCGTAAAACTGACCGGGAAGACGAACTGATTACCACACTCGCAAACCGGTTAAGTACCCAGATGATTCACTTCGTTCCCCGCGACAACATCGTGCAGCACGCAGAGTTACGCCGGATGACTGTGAACGAATACGCACCTGATAGCAATCAAGCTAATGAATACCGCACATTAGCCGACAAGATTATCAACAATCAAAATATGGCTGTTCCTACACCCATCGAAATGGATGAGTTAGAAGCATTGTTGATTGAGTTCGGTATCCTTGAAAGCGACGAAGACAAGGAAAAATTGGTCGGTATGAGCAAAGCTGAAGAAGAAGCTCTCAAGAAGCAAGAAGAACTCAAAGCTCAAGCACTGGAAGCTGTGCAGAGAGGCAACGTTGAAGTTGTTTCCCGTAACAATAAATAGAGCTATTGTTCATTATTAGCGTCTAAATAAACTATGGGGTGGATTATTTCTATCCACCCTTAAAGACCAAATTCATCAAAATCTGGAGGTACTCTTATAGCTGAAATCAACTCTTTGTTTTTTACACTTCTCGTCTTTACCACATCTTTTTTCTTTTCGCTTTTTTAATGTTGAATTAGTAAATTATCTTATTTTTTCTCCTTCTCTGCTATGTTGGTTTTTTGTTACATAGGGAATTGGGAATTCCTGCTTCCCATTCCCTAATTTTTTTATTTTTAAAATGTTCACAACAAGTTACTTTGTTGGCGAGTTCTGCGTTTACACCAGGGGATATAGAAGAGGTTAAAGAGATTATCGCTGCTTTTGGGTTGGAAGCGTAGGCGTAGCCCGCCGAAGGCATCGCCATTCCTGATCTTTCTGCTTTACTAGATAGTCATGTGGCTCACACATTTAGCCATATTACCACCAGTGGAAAAACTGTAACGCAACTAAGAGCGATCGCCAATTCTGTTTTCACCATCGCGTTAGGTGAGAGTATACGGAACGCTGCAAAGTTCCCCCGTCTTAGAAAAACTAGCAATTTCCTGTGTGAACATCGGTGATTTAGAAGACTTTGAGCAATTAGCCACAGGTGCTGACTTATTAATTGCCAATTCTCATGCAGACACAATCTCTCAACGCTTACAAATCCCCCTTTATCGCCAAGGCATTCCTATTTGCGATGGTCTTCGACCGACCGTAGGTCATCGCGTAGGTAACGCCATGTTAACAAAAGTTGGCTACCAAGGAACAATGCAAACTCTGTTTGCGATCGCCAACCTCCTCCCAACCCCTTAACAATCCACAAAGTACACTCCGCGCCCCTCCGCGTAAACCTCTGCGTTTAAAAACCTCCCAACCTAGAACAAAGCGATACTAAAGTTTAGTATCGCTTAACTAATTAAAAACTTGAATTACTCTTCATCATAAGCATATACCAATTCCTTATTTTCCTCAGATAAAGCCTTACGTAGAAGAGGTGGTGCATCACCATTGAGACTCTGTACCAATACGTGCAAAATATCAGGAATCTTATCATATTCCTGCGCTCTCACAAGAGTTATACCCTGCTTAATTAACTTATTACCTACCGGCTTACCAATAGCTTTAACATAGACAATTTTACAGTCAAGAATTGCCTCCATTTTTGGTGTAATTTTATCCTCATGGGTAGCTTCTTCTAAGTCACCTTCAAAGATTAAAGTTTCCACAAAATTAAATCCATCCTTAGTTACCTCATAAATATCAATTTCCTTGGCCACACCGAAATGAGTGTCAATATGAGTTCCGTCGCTAGTCGTAAAAGCTACTTTCATTGATTTACTCCGTAAAAAAAGTGATTGTTTTTCATCCCATTCCCCTACACCCTGAATTCTTCCTACTCCCAAGGAGCAGGTTGCCTAACTTGTTTCCACACAGGACTATACAAGGCTTCATAAAATTCCCGCGCCATTTCCACCATTCCCGCATAACCAGCGTAAGCATGATGACGCTCATGATTAATATCTAAAAAAGGAATACGTGCTTTAATTGCTGTGTATTGATTACTAGCACCAGCAACTAAAATATCCGCATTCATATCTTCTATTACTTGTAATAAAGCCTTGGGGCCACCCTTAGCCAAAACCATGCCATCTTGACCAAGTAATTCCTTAATTTTAACTTTTTCATCTTGAGTATTCTTCCTATCACTAGTAGCAACAACCTTCATACCCAAGTCTTTTGCTGCTAAAATTACTGACCAACTTTTCACACCCCCACTATATAGAACAATACGTTTTCCTTGTAACTGAGAACGATAAAGAGCAAGGGCAATATCTAAAGCTGCGGTTTCCTCCGCAATTAACCATTCCGTTCTTTCTTGTAAGTATTGATCACCGAATGCTGCTGCAATATTTCGCAAACAAATATTCATGTTCTCTATGCCAAAGAAAGACTCTTCAATATAAGGAATGCCGTAACGCTCCTGCATTGTTTGTGCCATTTTTAGTGACACATTCGAGCAAATTACCACATTTAATTTCGCGCGGTGAGCATAGCAAATTTCTTGATAACGTGCATCACCGGTAATTTTGGAGAGAACCCGAATCCCCAATTTCTGCAACAGTGGTAAAATATTCCAGATTTCCCCAGCAACATTATAATCACCAATAATATTGATATCAAATGGCGTAGTAAATTCTGGTTCGGCTGTTCCCACTACATAATCTAATAAAGCTTCCCCGGCAATACGATTGCCTAAATTTTTACTCCCAAGAAATCCAGGTGCGTTGATATAAACAACCGGAATCCCGACTTGATTTGTAGCTTTTTTACAAACACTTTCGATATCGTCACCAATCAAAGCCGTGACACAAGTAGAATAGACAAAAATAGCAGCCGGATTATAACGTTGAGCAATATGTACAATAGATTTTTCTAGCTTTTTTTCACCGCCAAAAATGATTTCATTCTCACTCAAATCAGTAGAGAAACCCATTTGGTAGAGTTCTGCACCAGAAGAAAGACTACCACGACTACCCCAAGGATTGCGAGTGCAACCAACAGGGCTATGTACTAAATGCACTGCATCAGTAATTGGCCCAAGAGCCACCATTGCCCCCTCAAAAGGACAATTTCCCTGTGCTGCACCTGGTTTTGGTGGTTTTTTACAAGTAGTTTTATTGGGCTTGCTCTGCAATTTCTTAACGTTATATTCGCAGGCTATTTCGTTGAGTAGTTTGTTGATTTCTTCCTGAGTATTTCTCATGTTAGTTAAGATAAATAATTCAATACAGACAACCTATATTTTCTAGCAACTTACTGTTACAAATGTAGGGTGTGTTAGGCGTAAGCCGTAACGCACCAAAGACCTTGATGTTAGGTGCGTTACTGTTAAAGATTCTGGGTGCGTCAGTATAAATAATTGTGGATATAGTTAAGTTTTCTCGTACTGACGCACCTTACTAAAGTGTTAATTTCGGATAATTGATTTTCTGGTGTTCCCTAAATTAAGTTCTCTAAAATTCTAGAAATTAGAGAAAGTGGGAAAGGGTAATTGCCCTTTACCCAAGATAAATGCACCCTAACCAGCAAGCTTTTATATTGAGCGAAAAGTTATCAAGCTAATAGTTGAACATAGCGAAAAAAACTTTTCAATGCCATGTGAAATAGCTAAAAAATCACTCAGATAGAAACAGCCAAGTCTTCTAACGCATTCCGGTATTGTTGGAAGACCTGTTACGCTTTCGCTATTTTTATCCTTTCTAGTGCAAGTATATCATACATATTGCCATATTACTTGCATTTTTTTAAATTTCATTGAAAAAAAACTATATTTTTAGTAAAAATACTTATAAAAATCGGAATTATGCAAGTTAAACTAACATTGTGCTAAAATAATTGCATAACACATATACATTGTCTGCAATGACTTATGATGATGCTTTAGTTCCGGGGAAGAGATCGCCACAGATTAACACTCGTTTTACAGAAGGGTGATTTTAAATAAGGAGCAAAAGCCTTATACAAGCCAACAGAAGCTTTTATTAACCACTGCGATCGCACTTGTCATGGATTAATTCCTCAAGAGGTAGACATATCTTAGTAAGGCATTTGTTTGCCTAAAGTTCATAAGGTCAAATGTGACCGATGTAACACAATCAACAGTTTGGTAATAATATATGCCAAGGAAAGAACAAGGCTGGATTACATTTCAGGCTTCGCCAGAAGAAATAGAATTGTTGGAAGAACTATGCCAAAAGTCTCAACGTACCAAAACAGAGGTTCTGCGAGAACTGCTCAGAAGTCTGAGTGGAAATTACAGGCGATCGCTTCAATCAAAACCAACTAAAAAACTACAAAATAAAAATAATAGGTAATATCAAAGTCAATAATATATATAGAAGATAACAACACTCATATTTATATATTCTGTCTACGCGCATCCATAAAAATGATTAATAGACAGAATAATTTTTTGTTTAAAAATACATAAAATATATTATAAAATTCTCGAATTTATTTTTATAATTGTCATTCTAGTTACTATCACTAATCAACGAGAACATTATTATTTAAATAGTTGAGACGGTGAATTGAATTTCAACGACTTTCAATGAGGCTGAAAAGTAAGTTGGGTTGAACGCGCGCAACCCAACCTTTTTCGACTTTGTTCTGATCTATATTTACAACATTGCTAATTCAAGCTTGTAGTCAGGACTTTAGTCCTTTATGGCATTTTCTACCCTAATAACGGACAAAATTATCTGCGTCTATCTGTGTTAATCTGCGTTTAATTATCCTTACCTATTTTTTAAATTAAAAACTAGCCAAGGAGAATAAAGGAATGCCTCTAAAACTATTAAAGTGCGACGAAACAATTCCAGAAAGGGAGAAGCACGTATACATCTATTGTGTAGAATGTCCCGGATTTACCGGAGTCAGTCAATCCAAAGAACACATTGATGAACAGACTATTTTGGCAATATCTAGTGATAACAGTAATTGTGTAGATGCCAAAGCTTATGTCACTGATATGTCATATCTTTCTACACCAGATAGACAATACCTGAATTTAGAAATTAACAACGTTGCCACTACCGACAATAGGAACATTATGGAAAGCAGACTAGAACAATTAAGGCGCATTGATTTAACTTCCGATGAAGTGATATTAGAATCGGAAGTTGCTCAGGTTGAAGCTCAGGTATTACCAAATAATGAGCAGGTTATTCAATGGATGGAAGTTGGGAAGAATATTTGGGGATTTTTAGCTAAATCCTCTCAATATCTGGGTAATTTCTCTGTAGAATATAAGCGCATCATTATTGGCATTAGCTTAATTTTGGTAATGCTATTTGCGGTAAAACTACTCATGGTTTTACTATACACTGTTAATGATATTCCTGTGGTCAATTTAAGTTTTGAGTTCATTGGCATGGTTTCGGTGACATGGTTTTTCTTGCGCTATTTACTCAAAGCTTCTACACGCAAGGAATTAGCTACAAAAATCCGCTTCATCAAGCAAGAAATTGTTGATGGTGATGAAGGTTAATTAGGGTTTTCAGTCAATTTTCAATTGTCTTATATGTAGGGTGTGTTAGGCGTAAGTCATAACGCACCGAAAGATGTAGGTTGAGTTCAGCACAGCAAAACCCAACATAAATTTTGGAAAATCAACATAGATGTTGGTGTTGGGTTTCTTTACGTCAAACCAACCTACAATTTTTCACACGACTCATTGTCATTGAATATAGGGTCTAAAAGTCTCACGCAGAGGCGCAGAGAATAAACAATATAACTAATATATTAAATAGTGCATAAAATTGATATTGTCAAAAGACAAGCTGTCGAATTATCGTCTTTAAAATGCACTTTTTTAGGAGAAATATTGATGATTTAGTAAGACGAATTGTCGAAGTTTGTCAAACATATAGCAAGGGCAGATCGCTGAATAATAGGGCAGGATTATAGAGGGATTTATTAGGGATTTATTCACTGAAAAATCATAAGATTTAGCATTATTTGGTGGCACTAAATACAGAAAAAGCAACAAAACTTATCTAGTGTAAGATTAATATTCACGTTCAGATTGAGAGAGTTTAAGTTCAAAATCAGGAGATAATTTTTCCTACGAAACACCTGATTGACTTTGAATTTTACTCGTGAATCATCATCCATTCATCTCAAATAATGTGCGTAAATCTCGTGGTGTTTGACGGATTCAAGATTTAGATTTTTCAAAACCGACTCATGGAGAGAATATTGGAGAACACACGATGAATTTTCTTTCAGATACAGTGATGCTGTCGCGTCTTCAATTTGCAGTCACCAGCATCTTTCATATGTTTTGGCCTATTCTGACAATTGGGATGTCTTGGTATTTATTTGTTGTTGAGATTTTATGGCTAAAAACCAAAAATCCTACTTTTTATCACCATGCACGTTTTTGGTCAAAACTCTACATTCTCAATTTTGGTCTAGGTGTGGCTTCTGGTGTGGCGATTGAATTTGAGTTCGGTGCAAACTGGGCCCCATTTTCTCTGGCTGTGGGTGATTTTTTAGGCAGTATTTTAGGCTTTGAAGGTACGATGGCCTTTATGCTAGAAGCTGCTTTTTTGGGGATTATGATTTATGGCTGGAATAAAATACCACCACTAATGCACCTCTTCGCAACCTTATGTGTAGCTGTTGGTGCGAGTCTTTCATCTTTTTGGATTATTGTTGCTAATTCTTGGATGCAAACACCAGCCGGCGGGGAAATGGTAAATGGTAAATTTCTGGTTCACAGTTATCTAGAAGCTATTTTTAACCCCGCAGCTTTGAATAGCTGGTTTCATATGATCTTGGCGATTCTCGAAACCGCTTTGTTTGTGATTGGTGGGATTAGTGCTTGGTACATTCTCAACAAGCGTTATCAAGAGTTTTTTAGTAAGTCTTTCAAGATTGCGATCGCACTTGCTATTCTTGTCACACCCTTACAAATTGTCGTTGGTCACTTCAGTGGTGAAGAAGTATACCACAACCAACCCAGTAAATTAGCTGCGATCGAGGCTTTATGGGACACTGTACCCGCAGGTGAATCAGCACCTTGGAATGTTTTAGTTGCACCTAACGACAAAGAGAATAAGAATAATTGGTCACTCAGTGTCCCAGATGGTTTAGGTATGGTATTGGAAATGAAACCCAAACTTTCTGAACCTGTACTGGGTTTAAATGAGTGGAAACCAGAAGACCGACCCCATGCAGTTTCTTTGATATTTTATACCTTCCGCATCATGGTAGGTATTGCCTTCTTTTTCTTGGGTTTGATGGGTGTCAGCGTCGTCCAATGGTTGCGCGGTAAGCTGAGTGCAGAAAATATTACCACACAAACTTGGTTAATGCGGGCGTGGATATTAGCTGCACCCTTGGGTTATGTCGCCGTCGAATCTGGTTGGATGGTACGAGAAGTTGGTAGACAACCTTGGATTGTGTACGGGCAAATTCGCACAGCCGATGCGGTTTCTAATGTTCCAGCCAGCAACGTCTTAGTTTCACTCTTGGGTTACACCAGTATTTATCTGTTGTTGTTCGCCTGCGCCTTATACTTTGGTCGTCGGATAGTTCTCCAAGGGCCGAATTTCGCACTACCCTTACCCAATCAAGATGCACAGCACAGCGACATAGGACAAATCAGCGAAACCGTACACAATTAATACCAACTAATCACAACTCTCATGGAATCCGTAAGCACCACTCTACCATTGCTCTGGTTTGGCCTTGTTGCCCTGTTCCTCACCTTGTACTTAATTACCGATGGCTTTGATTTAGGCGTAGGAATTTTGACCCTAACTGCTGCTAACGAAGCACGACGAGGGATCATTATCAACACCCTCAGCACCGTTTGGGATGCTAATGAAACTTGGCTAGTGTGTACAGGGGGTTTATTGTATGGAGCATTCCCCCTGGCTTACGCTACTATCGTTAATGCCCTCTACATTCCGATTACCATGATGGTAGTTGGGTTTATCTTCCGCGCCGTCGCCTTTGAATTTCGGGAACATTCCCTAGACAAAACCTTTTGGAACATTGGTTTTGGTGGAGGTAGTTTGTTAGTCGCTTTCTCCCAAGGATTAGTATTAGGCGGCGTAATTGCGGGAATTAAAGTAGATGCAGCCGGAAACTTTATTGGTGGGACTTGGGATTGGTTGAATTTACCATCAATATTAGTAGCATTAACTGTAGTTCAAGGCTATGTTTTGATTGGTTCAACTTATTTGATTACTAAAACAGAAGGTGAACTCAAACGATATCACTACATCACCGCCAAATTTAGTGCTATCACTACATACTTGGGTGCATTAGTGCTGACAATTGCGACACCAATGTTTTACGAACAAGTCAAAGAAAGGCTATTCCATCAACCAGAAGTAGTGATATTTGCTGCTATTCCTGTCTTAGCGACTGGTGCAGCCGGACTACTGATGAATAGTATCAACCGCCGTCAAGAAATTATGCCTTTTATCTGGACAATTGTACTTTTCTTGATCACTATTCTGGCGTTGGCTTTCGTCGTATTTCCCTACATCATCCCTTTCCAAGTCACAATCTATCAGGCTTCTTCTTCTTTGAGTTCTCAAGCCTTTATGATTGCTTTCATCGGCTTTTTTGTCCCGATTCTACTGTTCTACAATATCTATCTTTACCGAGTGTTTAAAGGTAAAGTTGTTAGTCCTCATTATGGGGAGTAGAAACGCAGAGGAACGCTAAGGTAAGCGCAGAGGTACGCAAAGTTCTCTTACTCTCTGCGCCTCCGCGTCTCTGCGTGAGATAAATTCTTTCTATTGGTGAATGTCTATGCGGAAGATTGCTATCTACGGTAAAGGGTGTATCGGTAAGTCTAGCATTACTCAAAACACTGTAGCAGCACTAGCTGAAATGAGTCGTAAAGTGATGGTTGTAGGATGCGACTCCAAAGCAGATTCTACCAGACTGCTTTTAGGAAGATTGCACCCGAAAATTCTACTCAACACACTACGTGAAGAATCAGAAGATGTGCATCTAGAAGATTTTCGTAAAGAAGGATGGGGGAAGACTTTTTGTGTGGAATCAGGAGGGCCTGAACCTGGGGTGGGATGTACTGGACGCAGTGTCATTACATCAATTGGCGTACTGGAACAACTAGGTGCTTACGATGAAAAATTACAGCTTGATTATACTTTTTACGATGGTTTAAGTAGTGTGGTGTGTAGTGGGTTTGTCATGCCTATGCGCGAGAAAAAAGCGCAAGAAGTTTACATTGTGACTTCTGGTGAAAGTTTGTCTTTGTATACCATCAATAATATCTGCCGAGGAATCCAAAAATATGCGTTTCTAGGTGGTGTGCGTTTGGGAGGGTTAATCTATAACTCTCCCAATTTTGATCAAGAAGATGATTTAGTTCAGGCTTTTGCAGAACAATTGGGGACTCAAATTATTTATTCCATACCCAGAGACAATATAGTGCAGCAAGCAGAATTTCACAGTCAGACAGTGATTGCTTATGCTCCTAATTGTGAACAAGCACAACATTATCGTCACCTAGCCAAAGCAATTGACCAGAATACTAATTTTGTCGTTCCCAAACCTTTGTCTAATCAGCAGCTTGAAACATTATTGATGAAGTGGGGAGTTGTGAGTTTTGACTGTTGAGTGCTGAGTGCTGAGTTTTGAGTCATGAGTTTTTCTCCCCTACACCCTCAAAATATTTCAGGAGTATTTCATTATGTTGACTGAAGAAGCTTTAGTGCAGAAATTTACTACTGTTGTTAACGATCGCTGTCCTGAACTTAATACTTTACTAAAATACTGTCATGTCGAGCTTGTCAACTCCTACTGGGGTAAACCCGAACAACTTCTACAGTATTTTGTAATTTACGCTCCTCATCAACTGTTGGCTTCAATCAGTGCTTACAAGGAAACTTTTAGAAGTGTCGCTGAGGATCTGGGAATAGCCAATGCAATTTGTATGGATGCTACACGCATTATCCGCGATCGCTGTTCCACATTAAAACAAAAAGACCCCATCCTCTGGTTAGAACTCCAACTGTTGGTATCACAGTATTTAGAACTGTAGAAATTATCCATCAGTTAATAAACTATCTTCTAGGGTGATTTGTCACCTGCTGGAGTCTTTCTGTCACTGATTGCTGCGCTTTATAAATGTCGGCATCCTCGTCAAACACCACCTGCACCATCGACAGTCCGACTTTGGAGGAAGAACGCACCGTAGTCACCCCCGGCAAACCATTCACCGCGCTTTCAATTGCTATACTAGGGACGATATAGACTTCATCGTCTAAGCAAGCTCGACAACTTTTACTGGTAATTACAGCCGTATGGACAAATTTGAAAATATATCAGTGAGAGGCTTTCGCCGCCTTCGACAAGTTGACCTTGAGATGAAAGATCTTATTGTCATGATTGGGGCGAATGGAGCAGGAAAAACTTCGTTTTTGGATGTTCTTTCAACACTAGCTGCTTCAGCCAATGGCAAGTTGCAAGAAACGTTGCAATCTAAAGGTGGATTAAATGAGATTTTAACCAGAGGCAAAGTGCAGGAGCTTGAAATTGAAGTTTCCATGAAAGTCCCACAAGAGCAACCTTTGAAGTATGGTTTAACCTTATCTCCTAAAGGACTATCTTACGAAATTAGAAACGAAACTTTAACACAGCAAAGAAATCCAAACAAGTCTGAACCGTTTAAATATATTGAATCGTATGGATTAGATATCAAATATTTTCAGGAAGGTAGTGGGCTTTTAAGACCAAATTGGGAACATAATCTGCTTGAAACATCACTCTCTCAAGTTCCTAAAATGTATCGTGAACCTGAGAACTTGAGAAAAAGTCTTGCTTCTTGCACTTACTATGGAGCACTTGATGTTTCTGAGAAAAGCCCGATTCGCTTGCCTCAGCCAATGCGCCCTGCCAAGTTACCTGGTGCAAGTGGTGAGGATTTAGTTTCCTGCCTCTATGATCTTCGGGAAACAGATGGAGATCGTTTTGAAATGATCCAAGATATTGTTTCTGCGGCATTTCCAGATTTTGAGAGGTTAAACTTCCCTCCTGTCGCCGCCGGAACTATTTCCATGACTTGGACAGACAGAAACTTTTCTCAACCCATATATGTGCATGAATTATCAGAAGGAACGCTACGTTTCCTTTGGCTGGTGACCCTTCTACAAAGCCAGAGTTTAACAACAATTACTTTACTAGATGAGCCAGAAGTTAGCTTGCATCCTGAGCTTTTGAGACATCTAGTTTATTTGATGAGAGAAGCTTCAAAATATACACAGCTTATAGTAGCAACCCATTCAGATCGACTCATTAGGTTTCTTGAACCACATGAAGTTTTAATTTGTGATCTTGAGGAAGGTGAGGCAAGAATGACTTGGGCAGATACGCTTGATTTAGATAAATGGTTAGAAGACTACAGCCTTGATCAAGTTTGGGCGATGAATTTAATGGGTGGTCGCCCATGAAAATTGCCATTTTGGTTGAAGGGGCTACTGAGGTAGCTTTTAGAGAAAAACTGCGTAAGTTTCTCCAAACTCGTTTAGGACAACAAATGCCAAGGCTCAAGTTTATTCCGCAAAACGGTCGAATTCCTAAAGAAGAAAAACTCAGGCGTGTAGTTGAAAATTTACTGACCGGGAATAGTGCTTATGATGCTGTAATTGCTCTCACAGACGTTTATACAGGAACTAGAGATTTTCAAGATGCGGCTGATGCTAAAGCCCAAATGATGAAGTGGGTTGGTAACAACCCCAGATTTTATCCTCATACAGCACTGCATGACTTTGAAGCATGGCTCCTCCCGTACTGGACAACTATCCAATCCTTAGCAAAACATAACCGCTCCGCTCCTAGTGGTTCTCCTGAAACCGTGAATCACCAGCAACCGCCTTCCTACCATCTTAAAGAAATTTTCAAATTGGGAGGAAGGCAAGATTATAACAAGCCCATTCATGGCAAAAAAATTTTGGAGAAAAATGATTTGATGGTTGCCATTCAAGCTTGTCCAGAACTGAAAGCTTTTGTAAACCAAATTATTTCTCTTTGTGATGAAAGCAAAGTAATTGCTTAACCCTTGCATTAAGGCGATTAACATACTTTGTACCTGTTTAAAGTAGCGCACACTGCTCTTGTCCTGCCTTAACCTAAACTCAAGGCAGCATAATTGAGCCGTTAAATTGAGCTTAGTTGCTACTTCCAGTTGGTGGTTTTCAGGATTAGCAATGCAGCCGATTTACCAGTCCTATCAGCAACAGCAACAGTTTACCTCTAATGCTGCTCACGAATTGCGATCGCCCCTGGCTAGTCTGTTGGCGACTGTAGAAGCTATCCTCCGCATACCGCCATCCAATCAACAAGATATGCAAATCATGCTTCATACTGTTGAGCGGCAGGGGCGAAGGTTGAGCCATTTGATTGCTGACTTGCTCTTGTTAACCAGTCTGCGCTTTTACCGTGTTGATAGCGATGCCTACGGCGGGCTGCACCTACGCTCTCGTAAAACCGGAGGCACAGGTTTGGGGTTAGCGATAGCTGTGGCGATCGCTCAAAAACATCAAGCGATTCTGAAAGTTGAAAGTCAGGTGGGAAAAGGTAGTGTTTTTACGCTAGAGATGAAAGTTCTATCTTCTAAAGATAGAGAAAATTGACCATATACCAACTTCCGCAGTTGCAGTTTTTAGCTAGTAGTTTGCCAAGAGAAGTTTGCAAGGTTAATAGCAGCAAAAAAATCTCTCTTTCCCCCTGCTTGCCTTAGCCTAGCAATTTTGAGTTGGTGAACTAATAGCTAGATGTCTTAGCTTGTTAAAACTATAAAAGTCACAAATTTCTGTAACTGCATATACACTACTGACAGAAAATACAGGTATAAAAAGTTTTTTCTTTAGCAATTATTTTGGCGAAATGTATGTTAAACTTGCGTTAAGGGGGAAACAAAACCTGTAAATCAACTCGCAATCAATTCAACTGACAAATTATTTGCTGTGAACATAGCAATCCAGCAAGTAATGGAATATCTATGCAGTCATCCAAACTCAATCACCAGTCTTCTCAAATATATAGTAGAAGGCTGTGCTATTACCTCAGCAGATTAAATTTGCTCGTGGTAGCTTCTTGTCACGGAGTAAATAAAGTCTCATGAAGCTAGATATCAATATCTGCAACAACATCAAGTCTATCAGAACCCGTTTAGGCATGAGCCAGCAAGATTTGGCTAATATAGCTGGCGTAACCCGTCAGACGATTAGTGGTGTGGAATCTGGGCAATATGCTCCTTCTGTCGCCATTACTCTACGTTTAGCCAAAGCACTTGGTTGTCAAGTCGAAAACTTATTCTGGTTAGAAGATGATTTACCCGAAGTTGAAGCAGTTCTGGCTAAACCAGTCCCCACTGGACAACAACTGAGAGTCAGTCTAGCAAAGGTTGGCGGTCAATGGATAGCTTATCCTCTCGTGGGCAAGGAAGCTTTTCGGATGGAAATGATTCCTGCTGACGGTGAGACAGTTGCGGTGGACGGGTTTCCCGGCATAAGCAAACTGTCGAACCCGGAGGGTAAGGCAGAGAGTCAGACACATAAGAATAAAGTCCAGGTGCGGCTGCTTGATGATTTGGACAAACTGCAAAATACGGTTGTTATCGCTGGTTGTACACCGGTGATTTCCTTCTTAGCGAGAGCTACTGAACGCTGGCATCCCCAGCTACGGGTTCATTATCATTTTGCTAATAGTATGGCTGCTTTGCGTAGTTTAAATCGGGGTGAAGTCCACATTGCAGGGATGCACTTGTACGATCCGCAAACAGGAGAACATAATATTCCCTTTGCGCGAGAAGCTTTGGATGGTAGAAGTGCAGTTTTAATCACTCTGGGCATTTGGGAAGAGGGGCTAGTAGTTGCGCCTGGGAATCCAATGGAAATCAAATCCTTATCTGACTTGGTAGAACTAGAAGCCACAATCATTAACCGTGAACCAGGTTCTGGTAGTCGGATGCTATTAGAACGCAAACTAAAAGAAGAGCAAGTATCATCCAACACAATTAAAGGATATGAGCATATTGTCCATAGCCATCAGGATGTAGCCTTATCTATCGCCGCAGGTATCGCTGATGCGGGGGTGAGTACGGCTTCCGTGGCGGCGGCTTTCGGTTTGGGATTTATCCCCTTGCATCAAGCACGGTATGACTTAGTGATTCTCAAAGAATACTTGGAAGAAGCACCAGTACAACAATTCTTGAGTATCTTGGGACATCGATTAGTGCAATCACAATTAGAAGTTCTAGGCGGCTATGACATCAGCGACATTGGTGAAGTTGTCGCAACTATTTAGAGTTAAACAATTAGTGATCTATTTACTATGAACAACGTGGCTATTCACATTAACGATACAACCTTGCGAGATGGGGAACAGGCGGCGGGTATAGCCTTTAATGTTGAGGAAAAAATTGCGATCGCCTCTCTACTCGATTCTATAGGTGTCCACGAATTAGAAGTTGGCATTCCCGCAATGGGACATGAAGAAGCAGAATCAATTACAAGGATTGCCAATCTCGGACTAAATGCCAAACTTCTCGGCTGGAATCGGGCGAATTTGTCAGATATCCAAGCATCTATCGATTGTGGTTTAGATAGAGTTCATGTTTCTGTTCCCGTCTCCGATATTCAGATAGCTGCTAAATTCAAAGGACAACGACAGTTAGTCTTAGATAAACTACGAGATGCAATTAATTTTGCGTGCGATCGCGGTTTATCTGTCTCCGTCGGTGGCGAAGATTCTTCGAGAGCCGATGAATCCTTTCTCTTAGAAGTTGCCCAATCTGCCCAAGAATGGGGCGCGTTTCGGTTTCGCTTCTGTGATACCGTAGGAATCCTCGACCCCACAACCACCTACAAAAAAGTTAGCTATCTAGTATCGCACCTATCAATTGTCATAGAAATGCACACACATGACGACTTTGGTATGGCCTTGGCGAACACCTTAGCCGGTGTGAAAGCTGGCGCAATATCTGTGAATACCACCGTCAATGGTATAGGTGAACGAGCCGGAAATGCACCTTTAGAAGAAGTAGTCATGGGACTCAAATATCTCTACGATATACCCACAGGAATTGATACCAAAAGACTCGTAGAAGTATCAAAATTAGTCTCCAAAGCCACTAACTTTCCCGTTCTTCCTTGGAAAGCGATCGTTGGTGAAAATACCTTTGCACACGAATCAGGGATTCATGCTCATGGCGTACTGCAAAACCCCATCACCTATGAACCGTTCGCACCAGAAGATGTAGGTTGGGAACGACGCTTAGTAGTAGGTAAACATTCCGGCCGCCATCTCCTACTCAGCGTCCTGGAACAACACGGTATTACCCTCGGCCAAGCCGAAATTCAATCAGTATTAGATGCAGTCCGCCATCAATCAGTCAAAACCAAACGCAGCCTCACCGTTGAAGAACTACTAAGCTTAGTTCCTCAAAGCTAAAAACCTGAGCAAGTAGAGGTGAAACTATCTCTCAACGCTGCAATTAATTCTGTAATTAATACTTCCTGAGTCAGTAGAAAGACTCAGAATTTCATAAAAAAATTCAAACCCTATTTAAAATACTGGCATTGCGGAATGTGAGGATGAAAATCAAAAACACAATCTCTCAAACTCTTCTTCTCCGCGCCTCTGCGTCTCTGCATGAATAAAAAATCATCCCACAAATCAACAACGCCATAAAAATTCACCCAAATTATCGGCTTAATCTGTGTAAATCCTGAGAGGTTTTATGGTTCAAAGAAGATTCGTCATAGCAGCTTTAGCTTCTTGTTTAGCAATTGTAACTACTAACACTAGTAACTTATTAACACCACAAGCCAACGCTCAATCTGCGAGAAATCGTAATGTCATTGTCGCCATGACAACTAGCATCGAAGATAGTGGATTGCTTGATGATTTAGTACCAGCATTTGAGAAAAAAACAGGCTATCGACTCAAAAAAGTTGCAGTAGGAACTGGACAAGCTTTAGCTTTAGCAGAAAAAGGCGAAGTTGACGCACTATTTGTCAATTCACCCAAAGCCGAACGCAAAGTTTTACAAGGTGGTGCAGTGACTAATCGCCGTTTAGTGATGCACAATGATTTTGTAATTGTAGGGCCAGGTAATCCTGATAAAGCCAAGATTCGAGGTAGTAAAAACGTTGTGCAAGCGTTTAATGCAATTGCCAAAAATCAAGCATTATTTGTATCAAGGGGTGATGATTCAGGTACAAATAAATTAGAGAAAGATTTATGGCAACAAGCGAATATTAAACCTGTTGGTAGTTGGTATCAACAAACAGGTTCAGGAATGGCAAAAACTTTACAAGTCGCTAATCAAAAACTCGGATATACCCTAGCAGATAGGGCAACTTATATATTCCAGAAAAAGAATCTTACTTCTTTACAAGTGTTGGTGGAAGGAGATAGAAAATTATTAAATCTCTACCATGTGATGCAAGTAAATCCGCAGAAATTCCCCAAGGTTAATAGTGCGGGATCTAAAGCTTTTATTGATTTTGTTTTATCTTCTGAAGGACAGAGAATAATTGCTGCTCACGGTAGGAAAGAATTTGGACAGCCATTGTTTTTTGTTGATGGGGGTAAGAGTGAAAAGGATTATGGGTTTTAGTCAATATTGATTAGACTATCCCAAATGTAGGGTGCGTCAGTATGAATAATTTCTTGGTGTAGCTAGTTTTTCGCACACTGACGCACCCTACTAAATTGTATATCTCAGTATTTTTTCGATTCATAAGAGACTTGTGGATACAATCATTGATGGAGTAAATAAGGCTCTAGAGTTATTAATTAGTGGCGATCGCAATGTTATCGAAGTAATGACGATGACATTGCTAGTCTCTGGAGTGGCGACAACTATTAGTGTGTTGTTGGGTGTACCTTTGGGTTTGTGGTTGGCTTTAGAAGATTTCATCGGGAAACCTGTATTAAACAGTGTCGTTAACTTCGGGATGGGATTACCGCCTGTGGTGGTTGGCTTGGTGGTGAGTCTATTTTTGTGGCGTTCTGGCCCTTTGGGTGATTTGGATTTAATGTACACACCTACAGCCATGATTATCGCTCAAACTATTATTGCTTTCCCGATAGTTGCAGGTTTTAGTTTTGCAGCCATTCTTAGTATTAATCCGAAACTACGTTGGCAATTATTATCAATGGGGGCGACACCTTGGCAAGCTCATTGGTTATTAATTAAGGAAGCAAAACTTGGCTTAATAGCTGCTATTATTGCGGGTTTTGGTCGCGTCATTTCGGAAGTTGGAGCATCGATGATGGTGGGGGGAAATATCAAAGGACAGACGCGAGTTTTAACTACAGCTATTGTCACAGAAGTAGAAAAAGGTAACTTTGATGTAGCGATGGCGATCGCTTACATTCTCCTGTTCATCACCTACAGTATTGTTGTGTCGCTGACTATCTTGCAGCACGATAAGAAGATGTTATGAGTAAATTGCATAAGTTAAAGTCGTTTGTCAATTTAGAATCCCCTCCCATAAAAACACCGGAAAATCAGGAGGAAGTCAATCAATATATCCTGAATATGCGTCAGGTGAAGGTTGATAGTAAAAGCCGGAAAAATATCCTATCAATTGATAATTTCGCTGTGCGTCCAGGGGAACTTGTCGCCGTAGTTGGCCCTAATGGTGCGGGTAAAAGTACCCTGTTAAGAACCATCAATATGTTGCAATCCTACCGTGGGGAAATGCAATTGTTTGGACAGGATGCTAGTCAAGTGAATCAAACAGCCTTGCGTCGTCGTTCTGCATTGGTGTTTCAAGAAACATTACTGTTGGATGACACGGTATTTAATAATGTTGCCAAAGTCTTACAGTTTCGCGGTGTACCAAAGCATCAAATCAAACACAGGGTATATACTGCCCTGGAAACATTCGGTTGTGAACATTTAGCACATCGACAAGCCCGCGCCCTTTCTGGTGGTGAAGGTAAGCGCGTATGTATTGCCTGTGGGTTAGTAGCTGATCCAGAATTGCTGTTATTAGATGAGCCTTCCGCCTATTTAGATGTAGCAATTCGTCCGCAAATCATCGAAAAAATTCGCCAATGGGCGGAAGCTAGAGGGGCGGCGGTGATATTAGTCAGCCATAACTTTACAGATATCTTGAATTTTGCTGATCGCGCGATCGCATTATTTGACGGTGGAATTATCCAAGACGATAAGTTAGAAATGCTCATCCGTCGCCCAGCTAACCAACAACTCGCCAGACTTGTCGGTATGGATAACGTCATTCCTTGTCAAATAGAACCAGAACACCGTGGTTATTTGATTAAGTTAGCTAACACTATGGAGTTTTCATATTATGGCGAAATTAACGCACCCATCACAGCCTGTTGTTTATCCGGCGATGCTTTCCATATTGACGATACACGTTCTGCGATTCCACTACAACCCGGTGCAGTCTCCATTCAAGGGCGGGTAGAAAGAATTGTGCGCGGTGTAGGAACTTATACCATCAAGGTAAAGGTGGGCGAACAAACTTTAACAGCGAGGGTTCCTCGTAATGATGTGTCAGAGAATGTTTACCATCACAGTTTGATTAAGTTGGCGTTTCATCCTAGAGATGCACATTTCGTTTAGAAGCACCAAATGATGTAGAGAATAAAGTGCATTTTCATTAAGAAACGGTATGAGAAAAAATAAATTCTACCTTGTCCCCCTTGTCTCCCTTCCAATCCCCCATTCCTAAATCGCCGCCTGAATCAACAGCCCCGCCGCCTTCTTCGCCTGGGATGCGGTTGACCAACTGCCTTCCATCATGGCAACTACGATCGCACCTTGTATGAGCAACAGCAGTTGTCTAGCTAATTGTTCTGGTAATGTAACTTCTGCTGCTTGAGCAAGAGTTTTGATGTAGTGGTAAATCGCCTGTTGATGTTCTAGTGCTACTCGATACCCAGGATGGTCAGGATTAGCTAATTCTACGGAGGCGTTAATAAATGCACAACCTCGAAAATCTGGACTTTCAAACCATTCCCGTAAAGCGTCAAAGATTGCCAAAAGTTGTTTAGCAGGCTCAGAGGTTTGTTGTTCAACAGTGGTTTTTAGCCATTGACACCATTTTTCATCCTCTTGTCGCAACCAAGCTTCAATCAAAGCATCTTTTGATTTGAAATGATTGTACAGCGACATTTTTGCTACACCAGATTCCGCAATGATTCTGTCAATACCGACATTGCGAATACCTTCTCGGTAAAACAAATCTGATGCTGTTTGCAAAATGCGATCGTAGACAGATTTACGTTTTGTTTTTAGTTTAGTCATCTACCTTAACCAAATCATGCTAAATCTCCAATCTATTCGTACCGCAGTCATCCAAAAAGTTCCGTATCATTGGGCTTTAATTAAAGATTTATTATCAAAAGAAGTAAGTCTAGAATTAACCGCCAGTTTTCCCAAACAAGATTTTTTTCTATCAACAGGGGATGGTTACGGCTATTACTGGGGAAAGATAATTGCTTCTAATCAAGATATTCCTTTACTGCTCAAATTTAAAGACGATCGCTGGCGACAAAGGCTTGCACAAGGAAAACTAACTTCTGATTTAAAACACCTTAGTCATGTATGGCGAAATTTGATAGAAGGACTCTGGACAAATGCTTATCGTCAAGCTTTGGGAGATATGACGGGCTTAAATTTGACAGATTGTGTAATGGATATTGGATTTCGTCAATATAAATCAGGACATCAACATTTTCCCCATACAGATGAACCGAATAAGGTTTTAACTCATCTGCTATTTTTCAATCAAGAATGGTCAGAAAATTGGGGCGGTTGTTTGCGGATTCTCAAAGACTCTGAACCGGATTCGGCTTTTAGAGATATTTTACCTCTGAGCCATTCTTCAGTTGTGATTGTACGTTCTGATAATTCTTGGCACATGGTAACTCCGGTTACTTCTCCCATGTCTGAAAGTCGGTTGGCTTTACGAGTAGCTTTTTTTCGGAATGTTTAGTGAATACCTCCTAATTATTCTCTAGGAAAATTTGATGATGAATAGCAAAGTTTATCATTTCTCAAGACTTAGACAAATTATTCCTCTGCTGTTTGTTTTGCTTGTATTTATCTCCTTTGTTATGTCGTTAAGAGAAATATTAGCAATGGATATTTACTCTGATTATTATTCGTCAAAGGAATTGGAATCTTTGACTAAGATTGTGTTTTTGTTTCCAGAGTAGTTGATAAACGCAGAGGGGCGCGGAGGTAAACGCGGAGGAACGCGGAGAGTTTTTTGTAACTTTAAAATATTGGGAGTTTTTAATTATGACTAATCCTGTGGAAGTTTTGCGATCGCGCTACGGTGAAATTCCTTTTGATGTTAATATTCCCTGGAATGATTCTATCGGAACAATATTATCTCACCGTTCAGTGCGGTCTTATTTACCTGAACCTTTACCACCAGGAATCATCGAGTTATTAGTAGCTGCGGCTCAATCTGCGCCTACTTCCGCAAACTTGCAAAGCTGGAGTGTCGTAGCAGTTGAAGATGAAGAACGCAAACAAGAACTATATCGTTTTTCCAATAATCAAGCCCATGTCAAACAAGCTCCGGTATTCTTAGTATGGTTAGCCGATTTAGGTCGTTTGGCTCAAATTGCTGACAGTCGTGGACTAGCTCATGTTGCGTTGGAATACACCGAACTTTTGGTAAAAGCCATAGTTGATGCTTCCGTAGCAGCGCAAAATGTGACTGTAGTCGCTGAATCCTTGGGTTTAGGAACAGTATACATAGGCGCAATCCGCAACCATACCCAAGAAGTAGCCACATTATTGAACTTACCGCCTTTCGTCTTCCCCGTATTTGGACAGTGTTTAGGCTTTCCCAATCCTGAAGTCCAACCAGCAGT
The DNA here is from genome assembly GCF_963920875.1 of Anabaena sp. CCY 9910. Lineage (NCBI taxonomy): Bacteria > Bacillati > Cyanobacteriota > Cyanophyceae > Nostocales > Nostocaceae > Anabaena > Anabaena sp. CCY 9910. The sequence continues at coordinate 41,893 of NZ_CAWUDJ010000048.1, forward strand.
AAAACCGCGTTTACCCCAGCAAGCTATATTGCATCGGGAGACTTATAAATTAGCAGAACAAGAAGATGCGATCGCTCACTACAACGATATTATGAAACAGTTCTACACCGAACAAAACATGAACTTCTCCGGTGATTGGTCAGAACACTCCGCCGAGAGAATCGCTACCCTAGACTATCTCAAAGGCTGCAAGAATTTACGCGAGACTCTCAATAACTTCGGCTTCAAGTTATTGTAAATTCATCCAATAGGAAAATTGGGTTTTGAAAATTTTTGAGCGTGGGTTTCCTGCGCTCAACTTTTCACTATGTTTTTATGCTTTGGCAATAAATCAGGTGAAATGACACTTATGTAAGAATGAGTTAAGCTTATTAGATTAAATTGACAGGGTAAAATTAATTATGGCTTTTACAAAAGCACTCTACTATCCTTGGATTGATATAAGAGATGAGGGATGGCTAAAGAATGCAGTTTTATATTGGGATCATGTACACACTATTGTGCCAATCTCAGTTGATAATCCTTATAGTAATGATACTTCCCAAGAATTACTCAATGAGGGCTTGTTATCACCATTTCAAGTGCAATCTGACATGAGAGAGATTCGTGATTTGACTGATGATGTATTTAAGTATCTAGATTCTCAAGAGGGTATAGAAGTACTCTTCGCACAAGAAATCAGTGAAACTCATCGAATTCATTTTGACAAAATACCTGATGAAATTAGAGAGTTAGTTGAAATTCATCCTGATAAATTACCAGAGAGAATAAGAGCAGAATTAAAAGGCGGATTGTTGAGTGAAGGAGACGAATGGATTACTGTTGATAAACGCTTTGCAAGTTTTTACATGACACTTCTAGCAACTCGGCTTTCAGATCAAATTGGGGCGGGTTTATTGACTGATATTCCAGGGAATAATAAATTGGCAAATTCAGCTAAACTTGATTCCAAACTAAATTTACCAAAATCTAGAAGACATAGATATGGTTATGAAGATAATAGAAACCATAAGGATATGCCAGTTTCTCTATCACAAGGTATGCTTGCCGATCTAATTCTTGAAAGGATTAACATTGATCCTGAAACGCCTGTTACTGAAATTATTAAGTTTAGAAGAAGATATGCTGATGAGCTAGGTCGATTTAGAGTCAAGATTGCAAAACTTACTGAAAGTGTTTCTAACGATACATCATTTTCTCGGCTGCACCAACAAATTAATGACTTGTATGTGAATGAGGTTCAACCAGAAATAAATACCCTCAAGCGCATTTTGTCAGAGCAAAGAATAAACTGGGTCGCAGAAAATTTTATTAAAGTTACTTTTTTCTCTACTGGGGCTGTATCTTTACCACATACAGTACTTGGGTTATCTGTACCCCATGCTCTTTTCGTAGGTGCAGGTATTTCCCTAATAGCTTCAGCTATTTTGTATAACCGTGATAAAGCTAACTGTTTGAGACAAAATCCTTTTTCATACCTTCTTGGAGCAGAAAAAGAATTAAAATATAAATGGCTAAATTAATAATTAATGTAGTATATTAACTTATTGCAGTAGACTGATTAATGACAGGAAACCTAGCATTTTTTTCCTTGCCAGCATTGACCAAAAGAGCGATCGCATTTCAGACTGTGACCGTGGAAGCGATCGCCTGTGCTTTGCTAAACATCAGCGATCACGAATTTGGCAGTAATACACCAAGCCTATGGTGATAAAATAATCGCCACGCGCCAATGCAGGTAGTATTGCTGTCTTCATGCCAACAAATGATTCTGATCTACAAGCCCAAGCTCGACATATTATCGATGAAATTGCCTTTATCCCCTTCGAGCAATGTCAACCATTAACCCGTGACTTTAAAAGCCTTCCTCCTCGTCCTGGTATCTATGCAGTCAGACACAGAAATGACGGATTGCTCTACATTGGTAAAACCAAGAATCTGCGGGGGCGTTTCAGTGGTGGACACAAAGCTTTTCTTTGGGCATGGCTCGATAAATATGACGATGAGGACGTTAGGATCGCAGTGCAGATAATTTCGCATTGGGAAAACCCTGCGTTACTATTGGAGCTAGAAGCCATCATTCTCAGAGCCACGGAACCACCTTATAACGTTCAAATCCCAATGGAGATTTAAAGTTATGCAGGCCAAACTTCAAGAGCAACTTACAAGTGCTGATGCTGAGGTGATTTTAGGAAGATTGCCTGAGCGAATCCGCACAGCCTTAATTGCGCGTGCTGCTGAAATTGAATATCCAATCGAAGCCGTGGTTGAGATGGCGATCGCAAGTTTTCTTGACTCAGAGGCGTTGGGTTTTGCAGATTGTAAACCAGGACGAGGCCAGTAACGCATTGTAGTTATTGTTTTTCTTACCATTACTGACCAAAAGAGCGATCGCATTTCAGACTGTGACCGTGGAAGCGATCGCCATACTGTTTAGGCAAAATGTTACTGGGATAAACTAGAAGCTATACATTTTCAATTTTGTGGTATGTCACTCCAAGAAATTTTACCTACCATTAATCAGCTGTCTCATCAGGATAAATTACGCTTGATTCATTTTCTTCTACTTGAGGTAGCCAGAGAAGATGGGTGTACCTTGGAGCTTAATGATGATGAAGTAACCAAACAAGCCCTTCTCAAGCAACTTACATCAACTGAAGCAGTTGTGTGGTCTCCACAAGCCGATTCTGCCTCAGTTCAAGCCTTATCAGACCTTTTAGCTGAGGCTCAGTCAATAGCCAATGCTTGATGGTCAAAGTTTTTCATTTACAGAACGTACTGATAGCTTGGGACGCTCAGTAATTATGCCATATCTGCCCTTGACTCTCTCGTCTGGCAACTCTTCTGTTGAGGTGATGGCATTACTTGACACTGGTGCGAGCGTTAATGTTTTACCCTTGGGCTACGCCCCGGCGTAGGCGATCGCCCAGATTAAAATGAAAGGGTGATCTTTAAGTTAGTTTTCTTATGAGTGTTGTCATCTCAGATGAAATCCTGCAAGCCTCACAACTGATACCATTTCACAAAATAAATGATACAAATAATTTCTCCTTTGCTCCCATGCCCCCTGCTCCTCTGCGGCCTATTTGTATCAAACTTAAAGTGAAACGGTATGACACCAAGTGAGTTTCGCCAGGAAATTGCCATATATCTGTTCCAAAGTGGTCGTTTAACCCTTGGCTACGCCAGCCGTTTAGCAGATATGCCACTCAATGCGTTTCGCCAACTGCTGAAACAGCGAAAAATTGCGCTGTATTCCTATGATGTTGAAGATTTTGAGTTAGATTTGAAAAATTTACAGGAGTTGGGGCGATTGTGATTGTCATTAGCGACACATCAGCAATCACGAACTTGGCAGCAATAGACCAGCTAAGGCTTCTGCCTCTTCTCTACAAGCAAATCATAATTCCAGAGGCAGTGTATCGTGAACTTGTAGACATCGATCCGCCCGTACCAGGAACTGTGGAAGTCCAAACAGCTACTTGGTTAGAAGTCAAATTAATTGCTAACCGTGAGATTGTTGAACGACTTCAAAGTGAGGTGAGATTAGATCCTGGGGAATCTGAAGCAATTGCCCTAGCTTTGGAACTTAAAGCCGATTTACTACTAATTGATGAGCGTCGCGGTAGAGCAGAAGCCGACCGTTTAGGAATCAAAATTACTGGGCTACTGGGTATTTTGGTTGAGGCAAAACGAAAAAATTTAATTTTAGCTGTGAAACCTCTGATGGATGCTTTGATTGCTACCTCAGAGTTTGGAGTATCTTCAGCCCTGTACAACCAAATTTTGATTATAGTCAACAAAACTTATCCCTCTTTTGTTACTACGGGGAGAGTATAATCAGGAAGAAAGCAGACAAAG
>NZ_CAWUDJ010000049.1:0-42759 GCF_963920875.1 Anabaena sp. CCY 9910
TAACGCTCACAACTTCCCCTTAGACTTGGCTGCTGGTGAAGTTGCTCCTGTTGCTATCAGCGCTCCTGCTATCAACGGTTAATTCTGAAGTCCTAACTCAACAAAAAAGCGTCTCCTTAACCGGGGGCGCTTTTTTGCTTTAAATATTCCTTATTTTAGCGCCACGCCAGTAGGGTGCGTCAGTTGCCAAACATCTGTTGACAATCCCTTCTTTTTTCAAATTAGTATCAACTCTGACGCACCCTAAAAACGTTCCAATTGCGTAAGTCCTAGTATTAACACTTGCCTACTCCACATTACAATGGTGCGATCGCTGTGGTTATACCGTTTCTTTGTAAAGCTGCGTCAGATTTTAGCCTTTTTAACGCGGAGAGAAGCCGGAGCGGCGGCTATCCTTCGGGAGCGCCAAGAGCGAACGAACCACCGACCTGAACTTCTCCCTCCTAACGGAGACGCTACGCGAACGATGGTAAGCCTGTGGTGAACACGGTGAACCAGCGCTGCGGGACAGGCGACTGGTGAACCCAAAGGGAGGCACGCAGATATATTCTCGTGATGAATCCCTCAATTGACGGTTGGTAGGGTGGATCAGTATGAATATTTTTTTATCTGGAAGTCCCTTATATCTACCTATATATAGATTGACGAATCTAAGGTCATATTGATTAGAATGAGTGCCTATAGTAAAGGTAATGAAAATAAAAAATAACTGACACACTCAGCACATTCACAATTTATGTGTATTTTTTCGGGATGTAATTTTGGCAATCAAAATTATGATCCATCTAATTGCTTATATTTTCTTATATCTTTAGCTTTGTATTTATTCAGTGGGTAAAAGTGTATTTATATCTTCAGTAATATTTCGTATTTTTAATGGCTATTTCCAACAGAATAAATTGCCAGAAAAACCTTAAATAAAGTATTTCAAGATGTTACATTATTGACGAATTTATATTATTGCGGTTAATAATTAGTATGTATAGATGTCAAACAAAAAAATTTCAATACTTGCCTCTTAACCCGAAGTTAACCAATGACAACCAATTATATCTAGGAACCATAACAAATCAACGACTAGAATAAATGGAAAATCTTTACCATCAACTTTGTAACAAAATCAGCAAGTTAAAAATGACAATTATGATACCTGCCAAATTAGCTCATGTTTTCAAAAGCTACACATTTGACAGTAGAAAATAGCTAAAATAGTATAGAAACTCTCACCAAGAGAGCAAAATTACCAGAAATTTGATTGACTTTAAACTTTGTATGAATTCAGATAGCCAGTCTGCCAGTCCTTCCGACACGTACTCCCATCGTTTGGCAGATATTGTGGGAACAATAATCGCTTTAGTAACTCTAACCCTACCTGTGTTCGTGATTGGACACTATTCAGGTGATGTCTCGAATAATCAGCAACCCATGACTTATCAATCCCAACAAGGGGAGGATTAAATACTGCTGCATGATGAGATTTCATCAGCAAAGAGCCGCAAATTTGGGTATCATTCGCCCGATTGTAGCAAATCTGCGCTCTAAGCTTAAATTTGAGTAATATATACTCAAATTTAAGGAAAAGCTTCTTTTCAGTAGATAGAAATATCTTGAATAACTCTAGCTGCGTTGTGATATTTTTCCACAGCGCTTTTTTTCATAGGAAGCAGGGGGAAGAATATCTGACTCAGCACTTAGATAAATACTTTGGGAAGAAGTCCATCTTGGCCATAAAATTCTACACGGGGAGTATGTCCCCAATGCACTTAATAGTTAAGACAGGAGTTTTTTGTGGACTTATCCCGTATTCCAGCACAACCCAAACCAGGTGTCATCAATATTCTGATTGAAATTGCTGGTGGTAGTCAAAATAAATACGAATTTGATAAAGACTTGGAAGCCTTTGCTCTAGACCGAGTATTGTATTCTTCGGTTAAGTATCCTTATGATTATGGCTTTGTCCCAAATACCTTAGCTGATGATGGCGATCCCCTGGATGGTATGGTAATTATTGATGAGCCAACCTTTCCTGGTTGTGTCATCGCGGCCAGACCAATTGGCTTTTTGGAAATGATTGACGGTGGCGATCGCGATGAGAAAATTTTGGCAGTACCTGACAAAGACCCCCGCTACGCTCACGTAAAATCTTTGAATGACGTAGCTCCACATCGCTTGGAGGAAATAGCTGAGTTTTTCCGTAGTTACAAAAATTTAGAAAAAAAAGTAACTCAAATCCTCGGTTGGCAAGATGTTGATCAAGTGAAAGCTCTAGTTGACAAATCCATTAAAGCTTACAAGTAATAATGGGGTGTGGGGTGTGGGAAAAGTTAGGAATTGGGGCAGGAAGTAGGGAGCAGAGGCGAGAACTTACTTAAAGATTTTTCTGCTTTCCCCCTACCCTCTGCCCCCCTGCTGCTTCTCCTACCCCTTACTACTCAATTAACTAAGTGCAACAATTGCTGGAGAAATTTTAACCAAAATGCAACGTACCCTCCTTTTGGCAAAAATTCATAATTGCACCCTCACTGGGGCGAACATCAATTATGTGGGTAGTATTAGCATCGATCAAATCTTATTGGACAAATCTGGCATCTTGCCTTATGAACAAGTGCAAGTAGTGAATAATGCAAATGGACAACGTTTCATTACTTATGCGATCCCGGCTCCAGCGCATTCGGGAATTATTGAATTAAATGGGGCTGCCGCCCGTCTAGGCATTATAGGCGATCGCGTGATTATAATGACTTACGGGCAGTTTACATCTGAGGAGTTAAAAAGTTACACTCCAACGGTAGTCATTGTAGATGAAAAAAACCGACCTTTAGAAGTGCGGCGCTACGATGACCTGCTCAGTCAGGTCTAAATTCAAATAAAATGACAAATCTTGAGCTGTCAGGTTCCCAAAGCTACCTAAATGATGAGTCTACTGCTAACCTAAGTAGTCTCGCTGGTAAATTTATCGTGCAGTTCTGGGGGGTTAGGGGATTAATTCCCACCCCAAGCAGTAATACTAGCCGTTATGGGGGTAATACTGCTTGTGTAGAAATGCAGGTGGCTGGTAAACGCCTAATTTTTGATGGTGGTACGGGTTTACGGATATTGGGTAAAGCTTGGCAGCACTTACAACAGCCGCTAGAAGCCCATTTATTTTTTACCAATTCTCAATCAAACCGTATCCAAGGGTTTCCCTTCTTTGCTCCTGCATTTATTGCCGGAAATTGCTTTCACATTTACGGTGGGGCTGCGTCTAATGGAGCTTCGATTAAACAATCCTTGTGTGATCAAATGCTCCAACCACATTTTCCTTATCCGTTACAGGTAATGCAGTCGGAGTTGCAGTTTTACCACTTGACTCCTGATAGTGAATTGAAGTTGGATGATGTCACTATTAGAACAGCATTAATTAATCAAACCCAGCGTTCAATTGGCTATCGTGTTACATGGCAAGAATATAGCGTCGCCTATGTCACGGATTTAAATATGAGTGCTGAACAAGGTGAAAGAGAACAAGTTTTGCAAATTATTCAAGATGTTGATTTGTTGATTGCTAACGCTACCTATACACCGCCAACATCTCATGAACATGAGTCGGCTGAGTTACTCTGGCAAGCGGCTGTAGAAATGGCTCAGAAGGCAGGGGTACGCAAGTTAATTATCTCCCACCATCACCCAGACGATCATGATGATTTTCTGGATCAGGTGGAAAAGGAAGTTCAGTCTACCTTTTCTAACGCTTCACTAGCTTGTGAAGGTTTGGTTTTACCGGTTTTTTAAAGAAATTTCCGGGTAATTTCACCAAGGCTGTAAAATCTATATCTAACAATAGTGCCAATTTGATGGGAGTTTTGAGAAGGTACTAATATTTGAGTCAATGCAAATATAGTGCTGTAAAAACATCCATGATATTAGATGCGATCGCTATTTCTTGGCAAAGTGTAATTAATTATTCATTAGCTTCCGTATTATCCACACCTATTAAAGACCCGGTACCAGTTTTCTTGATGATTTTGGGGATTATGTTAGTCGCTCCCCTACTATTTGAGAAGATTCGACTACCTGGGATTGTGGGATTAATTCTCGCAGGGGTAGTAGTCGGCCCTAATGGATTGGGATTATTAGCACGAGATAATACTATTGTGCTTTTAGGCACGGTGGGTTTACTATTCTTGATGTTTATGGCTGGGCTGGAAACTAGCCTGGATGATCTGAAATATAACGCAGATAAGGCAGTCATTTTTGGACTAGCTACCTTTGCAATCCCAATGGCTTTGGGAACTGGAGCCATGATGGCAATTGGCTATACTTTTTTACCTGCAATTCTGGTAGCTTCTTGTTTCGCTTCTCATACTTTACTCGCCTTACCCATTGCCAGCAAATTGGGCATTATGCGTTCTCAAGTTTTGACGACGACTCTCGGTGGTACGCTCATTACAAATATTTTGGCGCTTTTGGTTTTAGCGGTGGTAGTCAGGGCGCATCAAGGGAATTTAACTCTTAGTTTTTGGTTATTCCTGATTCCGGCGTTAATTATTTACACCTTTCTCACTTTGTGGGGTGTGCCACATATCGGACGCTGGTTTTTTCAAAGGTTTGGACATGATGAAGGAGCTGAGTTTACATTTGTTTTGGCTACCCTGTTTGTAGTTTCTTATGGGGCAGAATTAGTCCAAATTGAGCCAATTATAGGGGCTTTTTTGGCAGGAGTGGCCATTACTCAATTGATCCCTCAACTTAGCCCGTTGATGAACCGGATTCAATTTATCGGTAATACCCTGTTTGTCCCGTTCTTCTTAATTTCTGTGGGGATGTTGGTTAATCCTTTGATTTTGGTGCAAGAACCGCGATCGCTGGTAGTATCTGGTGTGATGGTGGCTGTGGCTATTGTTGCCAAATTTCTTCCCGCTTGGGGTTCTGGTAAGTTATTTGGCATGAACTTTAACAACATCATGGTGATGTTTGGGTTATCAGTGGCGCAAGCTGCCTCGACTTTGGCCGCCATCACAGTGGCTTATAATATCAAGCTCGTAGACCAACTAACAGTTAATGGCACGATCGCCATGATTTTAGTTACCTGTATTGCTTCTCCTTGGGTAACAGCGAAATGGGGCAGAAATCTCAAACCAGAAGCCGATAGTATTCAAACGCGTCCAGGTGGTAGTATAGGCGATCGCGTTTTAGTTCCAGTGGCTAACCCCAACACCGAAGATAATCTACTCCAGTTGGCAATTATCCTGACTAAATCTGCCTCTGGTACTTTGTTACCACTCCATATTTTACTAGAAGAAAATAACCCAATTTCCCCAGATGCTAAAGCCAAACAAAGCCAACTCCTATCCACCGCAGAAATGATTGCCCATGCGGCGGTTGTGAATGTTACCCCCATCGGCAGGATTGACGAATCCATTGACAAAGGTATTGCCCGTGTAGCCGAAGAAAAGCAAGCGAGTGCGATTATCTGCGGTTGGAAAGGCTACTCTACCTATCAAGAAAATCTATTTGGTGGTGTCATTGATAAAATTGTTCAGCGTAGTTTTATCCCCGTTTTAGTATCCCGCTTCCCATTACCAATTGAACACACAAATCGAGTATTTTTAGCTTTTACCGCCCAACAAGCCCAAGCCAGCACCTTTGGACAAAGTATTGAATTAGCCAAGGCTTTAGCCACAGAATTGAAAGCCTCTCTCCAACTTTTACAAGTAGTAGCACTGCGAGGAGAAGCCATTGAGATAGCTGATACTGGACTACCAGCCGACACACCAATTCAGAAAGTAAGAGGTAACTTTGTCCGCCAAGTTTCTCGGTTACTCAAAACCAACGATTTACTATTACTGAATGGGACTGTGGAGAACAAAACTCAACTATTTGCCCTATTTGGTAATGCACCAGAAGCGATCGCCCGTAATCATCCCAAAGTAGCCATAATCATCGCCTACTTTCCACAGTAGAAACTGGGGACTGGGGAGATAGGGGAGATAAGGTATATTATATTCCCAATCCCCAATCCCCAATCCCCATCTATGATTTACCCCGTTATCTGGCAAAATAATTGTGTCTTACTAATTGACCAAACTCGTTTACCCAATGAGTATGCAGTTGTAGAGATTCACCGTAGTGAAGATATGGCGCGGGCAATTCAAACTATGATTGTTCGGGGTGCGCCTGCGATTGGTGTGGCTGCGGCTTATGGGATGTATTTGGGGGCGAGGGAAATTGAGACAAGCGAACGCCAGGAGTTTCTGCAAAAATTAGAAAAAGTGGCACAGTTGTTACGGGCTACCCGTCCTACGGCGGTAAATTTATTTTGGGCAATTAGTCGGATGCTGAAAACTGCCTATGAGACTTTAGGAACAGTCGCCCAAATTAAAGAAAATCTCTTACAAACTGCCCAAGCCATCAATGCAGAAGACTTGCAAACTTGTCAGGCGATCGGTGATCATGGCTTGGCTATCTTACCCAAAACCCCAACAAAGCTGACATTGCTCACCCATTGTAATGCAGGTGCTTTAGCTACTGCTGGTTATGGTACAGCTTTGGGGGTTGTCCGTTCAGCTTGGCGAGAAGGGCGTTTAGAAAGGTTGTTTGCTGATGAAACCCGTCCGCGTCTGCAAGGTGCAAAACTCACCACCTGGGAATGTGTACAAGAAGGTATTCCCGTCACCCTAATTACCGATAATATGGCAGCCCATTGTATGAAGCAGGGTTTAATTGATGCTGTTGTTGTGGGTGCGGATCGAATTGCGGCTAATGGTGATGCTGCCAATAAAATCGGCACTTATAGTTTAGCTATAGTAGCCAAAGCACATAATATTCCTTTCTTTGTGGCTGCGCCTGTTTCTACAATTGATTTTGAATTAACTGATGGTAGTCAAATTCCCATTGAAGAACGCAACCCAGTAGAAATTTATCAAGTCGGCGATACTACTTTGACACCTCCAGGCGTAGAATTCTACAATCCTGCATTTGATGTCACCCCAGCCGAGTTAATTACAGCCATCATCACTGAGAATGGTGCTTTTGCTCCTTGTGATTTAACTAAATCTTCAAAACAAGCGGTGGTTTAGTGAAGAAGACGCGATTCATCGCGTCTCTACAAATGGTTAATTGGTATTATTTATTCCTGTTTTTGAATTTTGAATTGTTATTTACTGGCTGTCTCACAAATTACCATGAGATGTGATGAATATTTATTAGTACTGTAATGTACGAGTTTTAGCCCAGCTTGTTCGATTTCTTGTATGAGGGTGGGTATTTCAAACTTATGATGTCGCCAAATAGTAATTTCCTCACCCGCAGATATTTCTAAACTCTTATCTATTCCTAAATAACTAAAATTAATTGTGTAATTTTGCCGTAATTTTAGGTTAGCAACTATACTGTCTTTTGCTGGATCATATCTTCTTACCAGTTCACAATCTTCTGCTTCCATCCCCAGGTTGTTTGTCAGCCATCCATACACTTGATCTGCATGATATTTACAACCACCTCTAGCTATGCCATCCCATTGAGAATTAGAACCAATCTCATTTGTAAAGACCAGTAAATCATTTTGTGCCATACTGTCTCGAAAATTTTGGAATACTTGATGTCTGTCGTGATGGTTGGCGATTGTGACACCTAGATGTAAAAATATATTAGCTGTATTTTCGAGTTGATTTTTGAATATATTTTCTGGAATTTTATTATTTTCTATATCGATTGCATAATTTGTATAGTCAATTAAAGGAAACCATTTTTTAAAATTCTTACTAGAGACCTTGAGTAATTCATCACTAATATCTAAGGCGATATATTTATCAATTTTATCTATTTTCTGAAGTCTACTAATAAATGCTTTTACTGGATATGAGTTACCTGCACCCACATCTATAATATTAACTTTCTCGCATTGCTGATAATCACCATTTAAATATGCAAAATTACTTTTTAATAAATCAATCTCTACATTTGATGTTCGATACCATGTAGGGACGATATATTTTAGATAAAAACTATCCCATATTTTTGCACCTTGTCCTTTGTATGAATACTTCAGAGGTATTTCTCGCCTGGATTCTAGGGCTTGAACTATACCTAAAACTTCTGCTTCTGAAAAAACTGTGTAGAACTCGGAACTAGGCTTGGCTGTACGAAATATAGGAACTTGATTAGGAGAGTTGATATTTGAATCAATAGGCAATTTTTGAGCCATTATTTTATCTTCCGCTTACTTATAAACAGCAAATTTACACAAATAAAATTATCTCATATAGGACTAATATTTGATTTATGAATTATAGGTATAATGGGTACTTTGGTGGGCAATGCCCACCCTACAGATGCTTAGATTTTTATGCACAAGCTCAGGCTATGCCAACAATAATCAAAGCAGATTCCTATATTTTTGTTGATGAAGAGAATTAAATTGATTATTTAGCATTGAAATAGCATTTTATTTCATTTGATTTAATCGGTTTTAATGCTGAGTTTTTTTGAAAATCTAGCATTTAAATTCATCAAGACTGCTACATTATAAGACATTGTTTTACAAGTACTACATTGCTTAATAAAATATTGACAGAAGAATCAATGGTTCACCCGATTGGGTGAATGCGATCGCTCCAGTAGGAATTAACCTGAAGTAAGAAGCAGCCAAAGTGCGATTAAAAATCAGATCCAGGGCATCCAAACTCTGCAAAAACCGTGAAAGTAGCTATGATCATTGTTAACTGTAATTCGTTTGCTGGTACATCAAAGGCACAGAGAGTGGATGAAACTGTAAAAGCACGACATCAACAAGATCAACAACAGCTAATTAATCGCTTGCAGGCTACTGAAGCACAATATCAAGCTATATTAAATGCTATTCCTGATTTTATCTTTCGCCTCAGCCGTGATGGTAATTTTTTATCTTTGAACGGAGAAGTTGCAAATCTCCCCTGCCCTGGGGAAGAGTTCACTGGTAAAAATATCCAAAATGTCTTACCAACTGATATTGCTACGATGATTCAAGGAATCATTACTAAAACTTTGGATACAGGAACTTTGCAGACTTGCGAATATCAGTTACCAACACCTCTAGAAATCCGAGATTATGAGGCACGTTTGGTAGTGAGTGGGACGGATGAAGTCTTAGCTATTGTTAGAGATATCACAGAACGGAAACAAACAGAAGCCAAGTTACTGCTGACATATCAGGAACTGGCAGACCTTAACACCAATTTAGAACATCAGGTAGAAGAACGCACCGCCGAATTACAACAAAAAATGCGGGAATTAGAAGAAATTCAACGGATAAAAAATGTTGTACTGCATACCGTAGCCCATGATTTACGTACTTCGGTGATTGGTAATCTGATGGTGTTAGAGAATTTAGGAATGGGGAGTAGCGAGTGGAAAGTAGGAAATAGGGAAAATAGGGGAAACAGTGAACATGAACTAGAAGAAAGTACGATTCCCAATCCCCAGTACCCAATCCCCAATCCCCAATCCCTCATTTCCGTGCCACGTTCTACTATCGATCGCATGATTCAAGGTAATAATCGGCAATTGGGAATGCTAGACTCGCTGTTAGAAATCCACTCCTGTGAGGAAAAAGAATTAACCCTACATCGGGAACTCGTTCCATTTAGGGGACTACTGGAAAATATCATCACAGACTTACAACCACTGTTAAGAGAAAATCAGGCAACGTGCAAGAACTTACTTCCTGAGGGCTTACCTTTGGTAATGGTTGATCAAACTCGGTTTGAAAAAGTTGTGATGAGTTTGTTTAGTTATAGTTTGCAACACAATCCCCCAGGGTTGGAATTTACTGTCAAAACCACAGTAGAAGATGGCATGATTCGGACTCTTATTCAAGACAATGGTATCACAATGAATAAGTCAGAGTGCGATCGCCTCTTCGATCTACAAATCCGTGATCCCCAAGCCCCCTGTTCCACAGCAATTTGCTTAAAAATGTACCTGTGTCAGCAATTTATTCAAGCACATGGAGGAAAAATTGGTGCCACGAGTAATCCTCGGCAAGGATTAACTTTCTGGTTTACACTGCCTTCAAGTAGTTAAAAATATATTCCATGACCCCATTAAAATTTCTCAGGGAACACCAAAAAATAAATTATTCCAAAGTGACGTTTAGTAGGGTGCGTCAGTGAGAGAAAACCTAACTGTACAAAGAAAGTATTCATACTGACGCACCCTCTATTGTGGATATTTTTTTATCTGTAAGTCCCAAAGGCGCGTCTAAATTGCATAACTACTAATAAGGTCTGTCAACTGCCTTAACGATAGATTGTTCAACTTAAAAGCAGAATAGCTTATTATAACAGTCTGGAAATAGGAAACACCTACAATCGTATAGGTGAAGTTAGTAAGGCTCTCATGACTACCTTTTTGATCAAATTGCAGAGGTTGTGGAGAAAGACTCTGTCTGCACTCACCTTAGATGAAATCACCACTGTTTACCAAAATCTTTCTCAACAACAGGAATGGCTGATAAATAGGCAACATTTTTTATGGCAGAGGCTACACCTGTGGTTATGGCTAGTACTAGGTTGTCTATTGACATTTACCCTCAGAAATGTATATGACCTATTTTTTCCCCTCCGGGAGTTAAAGGCACTACCCCAGGTTTTGAGAACTCAAGGGCTAATGATCAATGCGGCTATGTTGTTAAGTCTGCTGGTTTGTTTTACTCTGCATAAAACGCGGTTCGGTCATCGCCATCCAGGTGTTTTATTTTTAGGCTCATCTTGGTCGCTGAGTTTAGCATCACAGTTATTTGCCACCCTCAAAGGTTTTGCCTTACCCGATACCCTTGGTTGGTCATTGCTATTTTTAAGTCAAGCTACACTCATGCCTGTGCGCTGGACTCTGCATTTAGTTTGTCAGGTAGGAATTTTAGTTTACTATTTTGGTGTGAACACAGCTTTGAGGCTCAGTACTCCTGCCCCCTACCATCCAGAAATATATAACGTTACGTTTATTCTCTACATCCTTTGGTTTTGTATTATATGTGATTTGGGAGTTTACTTATACGATCGCCTGCAACGCTCCGAATTTTACGCCCGCAAAGAACTGGAGTCAGCCAATAATAAATTACGGCTAGCAGAAGCTAAATATCGCAGTATCTTTGAAAATGCCATTGAAGGTATTTTTCAAAGCAGCCCTGATGGACGTTACATTACAGCAAATCCTGCTTTAGCACGTATTTATGGTTACACTTCTCCCGAAGAAGTAACAGAAAATTTTACAGATATTGAGCATCAATTATACGTTGACCCTAAACGCCGAGCCGAATTTGTCCGGTTGATGGAAGAGTCTGGATTAGCCCCGGAATTTGAGTCACAGATTTATCGTCAAGATGGCAGCGTTGTCTGGATTTCCGAAAAAGCCTACGCCGTTCGTGACGAACAAGGAAATCTCCTTTACTATGAGGGGTTGGTTGAAGATATTACCCAACGCAAGCAAGCCCAAGAATCACTGAGAGTCTTTTTCCATGCTGTGTCCCATGACTTACGTAACCCAGTTTTAGGGACTTTGATGGTGTTGAGGAATTTACTTAATGACGAGGCAGGGGGGAAGGTGCAGGGGGCAGGGGGTAGGGGGCAGGGGGTAGGGGAAGCAGGGGAGGCAGGGGAGGCAGGGGAGGCAGGGGAAGCAGAGGGAGAACTTACTTCAAGATTTTCGCCCAATCCCCATTACCCCTTATCCCCAGAGGGGGCCCCACCTTCCCCAATCCCCAATCCCCAATCCCCAATCCCCAGTCCCCAATCCCCAGTCCCCGTACCTCGCTCAATTTTAGAGCGAATGGTGCAAAGTAGCGATCGCCAACTCAATCTGATTAACTCTTTATTAGAAGCTCATATTGGTGAGGTGCAGGGTTTAAGCTTGCAATGTCAGCCTGTACAATTACAGATGGTGGTAGAAGCAGCGATCGCAGATTTAGAACCCATGTTGGTAGATAATCAAGCCACTTTGATAAATTTAGTCACCGCAGATTTACCATTAGTAAATGCCGATCCTACGCAAGTATGGCGAGTGTTTTCCAACTTAATCGTCAACGCCATCAAGCATAATCCCCCTGGATTACACGTAACAATCAATGCTATTCCCCAAGATGGCGAGATTTACTGCACTGTCAATGATAACGGTGTAGGGATTAGTCAACAACAGAGCGATCGGTTATTTGACCTTTATTTTCGGGGTGGTAGTATTCGCAATTCCTTGGGTTTAGGCTTGGGTTTATACCTATGTAAGCAAATCATTAATGCTCACGGCGGTGAAATTGGGGTAAAAAGTGGTTTAGAGAAAGGGGCTACATTCTGGTTTACGTTGCCCATGACATCAAATCAGGTTAACCAATTATAGTTTCTGCCCAGCATAGATTGATCGCACTTCACCATTACGCCGGACTATAGCTTCACCATTATTGACATCAACTAAAGTCCAACCACTAGCACCAATAGTTTCACCAATGCTGACACGGCGGCTAGTACCATTAACTTGAAATAAGGCGACAGATTTATTTCCCAATTCTAATAAGCCTTCTAAGGTGTGGATAGGGGCTGGTGCAGGAGCATTCACGGTGAGTGATGCCACAGGTACTGCTTCCCCACCGGTGTTAGGCTGTTTCGGTAGACTCGCACCGAATGGAACGACAGGCAGGTTTGGCAGTAATTTAGGTGCTGGTTGGATGTTAATTGGTGCGTTACGTACAGCTACAGGCTTGAGTTCTGAACGCACAGCCGAGGCTAATATATTAACGTTTGCAGGTTTGCCTGCTGGTTGCACTTGAGTTAAGGTATTTTTCACTATGTTTGGTTGACCCGTAGCCGAATTATTCGCAACTGGTGGTAAAGGTGAGCCAGGAATTACTGGTGGTGCGTAGCGCATCGGTAAGGGCGCTTGATAAACAGGAATGTAAATGCGCTCAACAACGTTAGAACGGCTAGGTGCTGGCGATGTATTATTGGCAGTGAGGGGGGATGGTAGATTACCTGACGGCGGCTGATTGTTGTTGAAAGCTGAGGCTGTGGAATTATAAGTCATCCTGCTGCCAACTTCCGAACTAGCTGGTTGCCGATTTTGGATATCTGATTTATCGATAACTGCCAGCGCTCCTAGCATATAGTTAGCTAACTCTCCCTGCACATCTGGCTGAGGAAGTAGTTGTGCTTGTCGTACATTAAGATTTGGCTGGGTGAGTTTGGAAGTGAGTAGAACTAACACACCCGATTGCACTATATATAGTACACCCGCGATCGCCACACCAAGGGTTGTCCCCACAATCAGCATTTTGCCCAAAGTTAGTTGAGTTTGCTGACGGATTTTCGTCATCTGTTTGACAGATTGAGACTCAACTACAACCTTCCCTCCCTGTCTACTAATGACGGAAGATACACTCTGTACACCTCGATTGAGTGAGTTGGGTAAAACAATTTGCGGCACATCTAGGGTTTGCAAATGCTCATATTCTAAAGTTTGGTGATGGGAAGGGTTGCTGGAACTATGGAACCAATCACTGGCGGCAGTTTCATTCATCCTACTGACTGGAGATGCTTGGCGTATTTGTCTACCTCGTTGATTAGTCAGATGAGGTAGATTCACATCAAGAATTTCGTCGATATCAGCAAAAAGTTCATCCATCAAGCCATCAGCATAAAATTCTATCGACCAAGGCTCGTTAACTATTAGGTCTTCTGACGGTTCTGGAATAATGAGATGGGTGCTAACTTCTTGTAACATAAGCATTTTAGGGTAGTAGCTGCCAGGATGGGGCAACACCGCCCCTACTGCCTGGGAATCAGGATTTTTAAAATATGTGAGGACTTAAGCAATGAGACTCTTGGCTTTGGTGGGGTGTGAGGGTATGAAGGTGCAAAAACTTGGAATCACCATACCCCTATACCCCTGCACCCCTTTTCCAAATAGTTGATTTTTGTTCTCATACAAAAACCCTAATTGTATTAAATCCAACGCAAAACCGGGGATCAGTTGATGATGCCAGTTCTGAATTCTTGTCATCTATCATACCCATCCCTCCCTCTACTATACTCACCCTTGATAAAGATGAAGTTAAGGTAAAGCGGCTAATCCTGTCTGGTGCTTGGTTTGACGCAATTCTAAATAAATTAATAAGGCGTTAATGTCGGCTGGATTGACTCCACCGATTCGGGCTGCTTGACCAATGGTCATGGGTTTGACTTTATTCAGTTTTTCCCGCGCTTCTTTGGAGAGGGTTTCCACAGTTGTGTAATCCAAATCCCTTGGTAATTGGCGCTGTGCTTGACGGGCAATCTGTTCGATTTGGCTTTGTTGTCTGGCGAGATAGCCAGAGTATTTGATGTCAATTTCTGCCCCTTCTCTTTCGGCTGGGGTAAGTTCGGGGTTTCCTAACCCGTATCTATCGAGGTCTACATAATGGAAGCCAGGGCGACGCAGTAAGTCAGCCAAGGTGATTGAACCTTTAATGGCTTGTTGGGTATTAGAGGCGATCGCTTTGCCTACTTCATCATTTTCTTTTACTCTGGTAGCATACAGCCGTTCTTTCTCACCTGTAATCTGCTCCTGTTTGCGGGTAAACATTTGCCAACGACGGTCATCAATTAAGCCAATTTCCCTGCCTAAAGGAGTTAGGCGCTGGTCAGAGTTATCAGAACGTAGCAGCAAGCGATATTCGGAACGGCTGGTAAGCATCCGATAAGGTTCCCGGAGGTCTTTTGTACATAGGTCATCAACTAAAGTGCCTAAATAGCTTTGCTCACGGGGAAAAACTATCATTTCCTGATCCCGGACAAACCGCGCCGCATTAATTCCGGCTACAATGCCTTGGGCTGCGGCTTCTTCATAACCGGTTGTACCATTCACCTGTCCCGCACAAAACAAGCCAGCAACCTTCTTCGTCATCAGTGTGGGGTAACACTGAGTTGCAGGTAAGTAGTCATATTCCACAGCATAAGCTGGACGTAACATAACGCAATTTTCCAACCCAGGGAGACTACGTAGCATCTGTAGTTGCAAATTTTCCGGCAACCCTGTAGAAAACCCTTGGATATATAATTCAGGAATATCCCGTCCCTCTGGTTCAATAAAAATTTGATGGCTTTCTTTATCCACAAAGCGGACAATCTTATCTTCTATACTGGGGCAATAACGGGGGCCTTTGGCTTCTACCCAACCACCATATACAGGCGATAGGTGCAAGTTTTCTCGAATCAGGCGATGGGTTTCGGGGGTGGTGCGGGTCATGTGACAAGGTAGCTGTTCCCGTTCTACCCACACATCCGGGTCAAAACTAAACCAACGTACTTCCTCATCCCCTGGCTGGATCTGCATCTTACTGTAATCTACTGACCGCTTATCTACCCGTGCGGGTGTACCAGTCTTCAACCTACCAGTTTCAAATCCCAAACGATTTAGGGTTTCGGTTAATCCTTCAGCCGCAAACTCCCCAGCACGCCCGGCTGGCATGGATTTGTTACCTACCCAAATTTTCCCACCTAGAAATGTACCTGTGGTTAAAATTACGGCTTTACACTGGAAAGCTACACCAAAGTAGGTTTCCACACCTATCACTTCATCATTAGCACCCAGCACCAAGTCCGTCACCATACTCTCGCGGATGCTCAAGTTTTCTTGATTCTCAACAATATTTTTCATGATAGCCGCATATTCCCGCTTGTCAGTTTGGGCGCGTAATGCCCACACCGCAGGCCCTCGTGAAGAGTTGAGGATGCGCTTTTGTAGATATGTGCGGTCTGCCATCTTGCCAATTTCCCCACCCAAAGCGTCCACCTCATGGGTCAACTGGGATTTAGCAGGCCCACCCACAGCCGGATTACAGGGTTGCCACGCAATTTTATCCAAATTGAGCGTCAGTAACAAGGTACGACAGCCGAGGCGAGCAGTAGCGAGCGCCGCTTCGCAACCGGAGTGACCTGCACCGACGACAATGACATCAAAAGCGTCTTGAAATTCCACTGAATTGTGCATGGTCATACGTACAGGATTAACAAGCTGAGATTTATTCCTGATTCTAACCTAATCTATAAGACTAATATTTGATTTGTGAATCATATATTAGGGTGAGCATTGCCCAGCAAAACCCGGATATGGTGGGCAATGCCCACCCTACAGATACTATTGACTATGGACTATTGACAAAAAAGCCAGAAAATTAGTAACACTGCGTAAGTCCTATAATTATATGATTTTTTATATTTATCTACTATTGGTAATTTTATGCGGCGATTCATTAAAAGGTTAAAATTTGTTTTTGTCACCGCTTTTATGGTGCTTACACTAGTCGCTAGTAATGAAATTAATTATTTCAAAATTTCCCAGGAAAACCAAACATTAAATGCCTGTGTAATCAATAATTCCACATCTTGTTTGGAAATATATAAAAAACCGATATTACCAACACCCCTTCCTAACATTCCGCAAACTGAACAAGAACGTTTTTTATCTGCGATCGCTACTAATCTACCAGAAATTCCTCAGCCAAATAGCTATGAATATATATTGCTGCGTGCCTATGGTGCAGCTTTTGTAGATCCAGACCCAACAGTTAAATTTCCTTCTACTGTAGTTTTTAACAACGAGCAGGAGACGCAAATATTTCAAACTAATTTAACGATGGAGAAAATTACAGGCACTAGCAATTGTTACTTACAACAATCAGCAGCATCAGCTTTAAATAAAGCACGTTCTCAACAAAATATTCCTCTCAAATCTGGCTATGGTACTAGTGATTGTACTCGCAACTACGCCACCAATTTAAGATTCTGGAGAAAATATGCTAACAAATATACTTTAGATAAAGTCCGGGAAGGCAAAGAAACAGCAATTCTTGGCGTAGTTGCACCACCAGGAGCATCACAGCATCTTTGGGGTTTAGCAATCGATTTACGAGTATCTAATGCTCAACAAAGGCAAGCTCTTTATGATAATGGTTGGTTTCAAACCGTAGAAAATGACATACCACACTGGACTTATCTTGGTGTTAATGCAGATAATCTGCCAAGCTTGGGTTTAAAAAATAAAGTTGTTAGAGGAATTAGCTATTGGTTGACACCAATTTAATTATTTGAGTTAATAAAGCAATTGTTTGTTGAAGATTATATTTAGTATGTTTGTGTGGTTATAATTTCTGTGGGGTTTGGTAATTGGTAATTGGGAAAATAATTACCAATCAGACCTTATAATGCTACTGGGGACGGCCGTAATGAGCTTTACCCTTGCCATCCAGGGTTTCAAGTACCATAACTTCTTGTCCGTGGTCGTTCCTCTCTAAAGACCAACTATAGGTTTCTGTCTTGGCTGTATTGCGTCGTTGATAGGTGTTTGATGCACTACATTGCTGACCTTTGACCAGACTTTCACTTGGCTTAAAAGTCAATTGTTGACCATCTATTTTGACTTTGCCCTTTTCTTGAATAAATAGGTACGAAGCGCAACCATAAGTGTTAATTTGGAGTAATCTAGCACGCTCATAATTACCATTAGGTGCTACCTTAAAGCGATCGCTAGAACCATTTGGTTGTGCTGACTGTCCTGTATAGCGGTCTTGGTATTGGATAGATGAAATCCGACCATAAGACCATTCGCCCTGTAGTTGATTAGGTACTACTGTTTGAGCATTACTGATGCTAGGAAGAGAAACGAGTCCGGCTACAAGAGTTAAATTTAATGTACCTCTGGCAAATTTGGAAACAGTAGAATTTACAGAAATTGCTTGTTTGCTATCTATAAAATTTAAGCGCATATCAGTTTACTTGTATATGTTTTTCACGATTAGCTTTGTGAGCAGAAAATATCTCTGTTAACACATCAGCTAAAACTTGAAAACTTATGCGAGGAAATTTACTCTGGATTTCTCGTGACAAATTACAAACGTAATGCTTTGTAAATTAACGGCTGCGACTAAAAAACACCGCCGCCAGCACAATCAAACCCAAAAGCGCCAAAGGAACACCAAGATTAGGTAAATCAGATAAACTCATCAGATAGCTATTTTCAGGGATAATTCCTTTTATACAGCAAGCAGCCTGCACGGAGAACCCAGGATGACATCTCCAAACACAGTTATATGGCTACGAGAACGGACAACTTTAGGTATTCTCTCATCGATGGTGTTGGATGCGATCGCCCAAACTCTAGAAGAGCAAGTTGTACCAGCCAACAGTACTCTAGTTTCAGAAGCCACTCACCCAGAAGCACTTTATATTGTCCAAGATGGTCAACTAGAAAGTGAAACTACTAATCAAAATAGTTCCGTTTTAGCTCGTGGGTTTCTACCTGGAGCAGTCATCAATCTGCAAGAATTACTCTTAGATGAATTAACACCATGTAAAATTGTCACCCTGACAGAATCTCATGTGTGGGCGATACCTACGGCTAAGTTTCGGGACTTAATTAGCCAATACCCGGAAATTAATCAGGCTTTTTCTCGACAATTAGCCCAGGAATTAGCCCAGGTGACATCTGCGTTAACTTATGAACAAGAACGTTCTGTGGCGTTGCGTCCCTATTTAGTCACCAAAGCGCAACGGGGAATTGTCGGTACGAGTCGCTACGCTGTGCGCCTGCGAGAGCAAATTCGCGGTGCGGCTGCTGACCGCAAATCTGTAGAAATCTTTGGCGAACCAGGCTTAGAAAAAGATAATATCGCTACTCTCATTCACTTTAGTTCCCCCAAGCGACGGGAACCGATTATTAAAATCAATTGTGGGATTTTGCAGACAAGCGGTGCAGATTTATTTGGTCGCGCAGGCGGTAAACCTGGACTGTTGGAGTGGTTGGGGGAAGGTAGTTTAATTCTCAACAATATCCAAGAATTACCCCCAGAGTTATTACAGCCTGTAGCGCAGTTACTGCAAACAAATACATATACTCCCGTTTCTCGACCAGGAGAACCAGCTGCTACACCCCGTACAAGTAAAGCCCGGATTTTACTTGTGTCGGAAAAAACCGAGTCTAAGATTGAGCGTTGTGTGGGACATATTATTAAAGTACCACCGCTACGGGTAAGGAAAGCTGATATTAAAGCCCAGGTAGAATATTACACTAGTTTGTATGTGCGATCGCGTGGAGTGAAGAAACCCCATATTACCCCAGAAGCTTTACGCCGCCTACAATCTTACGATTTCCCCGGTAATCTCAAGGAGCTAAAAAACCTTGTAGAAAGGGCAATTGTCCAAGCAGGAGAACGCAGGGAATTAACCGAAGAAATATTCTGGGCGGCTGAACCTAAGAAAAAACAATTCCGGGTCAATCTTTTAAATATTTATCCAGGGTTGCGACGATTTTTACGCAGTTCTTGGTGGCCTGACAAGATTAACTATGGTTTTACGGTTGCGGCGTTTGCATTTATTGTAGGCGTTTTGTTTCTCGGCCCGCAAACACGCGATCGCAATTTTGCTTTAAATTTATTTTGGGCTTGGTGGTGGCCTCTCATCCTCTTAATTTTCCCTTTTTTCGGGCGTGTGTGGTGTGCTGTCTGTCCCTTCATGATTTACGGCGAAATCACCCAAAAACTCTCTCTGTGGCTATTCCCTCGCCAACTCAAGCGCTGGCCGCGAGAACAAGCAGAAAAATGGGGTGGATGGTTTTTATTTGGTTTATTTACCTTAATTTTCCTGTGGGAAGAACTTTGGCATTTAGAAAATACAGCCTATCTTTCCGCTTGTTTACTATTATTAATTACCTCTGGGGCAATGATTTTTTCTGCCCTGTTTGAGCGACGTTTTTGGTGTCGCTATCTTTGTCCCATCGGGGGAATGAATGGTTTGTTTGCTAAACTTTCCATGACTGAACTAAGAGCGCAGCAAGGTATCTGTTCTGCTACCTGTAATACCTATCAATGTTATAAAGGCGGCCCCGAAAAAGGCGAAGGGATGGAAACAGATGGTTGTCCTTTATATTCTCATCCAGCCCAGTTGGAAGATAACCGAGATTGTGTACTTTGTATGACTTGTCTTAAAGCTTGTCCCCATCGCTCTGTAGAGTTTAACTTGCGTCCCCCTGGCATTGAACTTTGGACAACTCATGTACCCCACAATTATGAAGTGGCTTTGTTATTTTTGCTGTTAGGGGGAATATATCTCCATCGTTTACCAGAGTTGTTAGATTGGCTAGGTTTACAACTTGATTTAACTCAATTTTGGCTACATTTGGGAATATCAATTTTGGCATTATTAATGCCATCTGCTATTATTTTATCCACCTACAGTTTAATTAAAATCTTCAATACTCGCCGTAAACCTCGACGCTTTATTGAACTTGCTTATGGTTATTTGCCATTAGTTTTAGGGGGAAATTTCGCTCACTATCTACGTTTAGGTTTAGGTGAAAGTGGCAAGATTCTCCCCGTTACTTTTGCCACCTTTGGTCTGAGTGGTGAGCAATTACCAATATTAGTAGCGCACCCAGCCGTGATTGCCTTTTTACAAGGTGCAACTCTGATTTTTTCCGTGCTGTTGACGATAGTATTGACGCAAAAAATTTCCAGACAACCATTGAGAACATTACTTTGGCAACACCTCTCAGCTATTATTTTGGGTATAAGTATGTGGATAATTATTGTTCTTTAAGTGTTGTTATTAGGACTGACGCAAACAGGTTATCTGTTGAGTCCGGGTGTAAGGGTTTCAAGCATTTATACCCTTATACCCCTACACCCCTACACCCTTGTCCAAAACCTTGATCTTTCGTTTTCATGCGTAAGTCCTAGCTATGATTTGATAAGGGAGGGAGCAGAGGGAAAATATCTGACTCAGTACCAGCTACACGCCCTACCAGTGCTAATATCACTGATCACTCAGTAATCAGTACCAATCACTCATCAATGATCACTGATCATTGTTAGTCAACATCTAGTTGATGGGAATAATAACGAAGTGTGTATGCAATTTGTGAGGCTTTTCGTCAGCGAATTGCGACTTAAGGCTAGAGAAGTAAACACAAGTTTGCATTATGAGGTATGTATAAATGGCAACTCAACAATATTCCAACCCCATCATCACCGGATATCAAATTAGTTCTCAACTATATGCCGGTTCCAAAACAAGAGTATATCGAGCTATCCGCGAGCAAGATCAGCTCCCAGTAGTCATTAAAGTTCTAGCTTCCGATTATCCCAATTTCCAAGAATTACTACAGTTTCGCAATCAATACACTATTAGCAAAAATCTCAACGTTACCGGGATCATTCGTCCCTTATCATTAGAAATCTATGGTAACGGTTATATTTTGGTGATGGAAGACACAGGAGGTATTGCTTTACGAGAATATATCAAAACCACTCCCCTTCCCATAATCGAATTTTTGGCGATCGCTATCCAAATAACCAGTATTCTGCAAGAACTACACCTCAATCGTGTAATTCACAAAGATATCAAACCCGCAAACATCCTGATTCATCCCCAAACAAAACAAGTTCACCTGATCGACTTTAGCATCGCTTCATTATTACCTAAAGAAACGCAAGAAATCAGAAGTCCCAATGTTTTAGAAGGAACTCTCGCTTATATTTCCCCCGAACAAACCGGCAGAATGAACAGAGGAATCGACTACCGGAGTGATTTTTATTCTTTGGGTGTAACACTTTATGAACTATTGATGGGAGAGTTACCATTTAGTTCTGATGATCCGATGGAGTTGGTGTATTGTCACATAGCGAAAACACCGATCGCCTTGGGACACCAACAACATATTCCCCTAGTGTTATCTGATATCATCATGAAGCTGATGGCGAAAAATGCCGAAGATAGGTATCAGAGTGCTTTGGGATTAAAGCATGATTTAGAAACTTGTTTGTACCAATGCAAAAATAACGGCAAAATTACAGCTTTTGAAATTGGTAAACGGGATATGTGCGATCGCTTTCTCATTCCCGAAAAGCTTTATGGGCGAGAAACGGAAGTTAAAGTCTTACTGCAAGCTTTTGAACGTGTCACCAAAGGCAAATCAGAAATGATGTTAGCGGCAGGATTTTCGGGTATTGGTAAAACCGCCGTCGTTAACGAAGTTCACAAGCCTATTACCCGTCAACAAGGGTATTTCATCAAAGGTAAATTTGATCAGTTCAATCGCAATCTTCCCTTATCAGCCTTTGTGCAAGCCCTGCGGGATTTAATGGGGCAATTGTTATCAGAATCAGACTCGCAATTATCTAAGTGGCGCACCAAGATCCTAGATACTGTAGGCAATAACGGACAAGTGCTAATTGAGGTGATTCCCGAACTAGAAATCATCATCGGTAAACAACACCCTGCGCCGGAACTGTCGGGAATAGCCGCCCAGAATCGCTTTAACTTATTGTTCCAAAAGTTTATTACAATTTTTAGCAGCCCAAAACATCCCTTGGTGATGTTTTTAGATGACTTACAGTGGGCAGATACGGGTTCCCTACAGTTGATCAAACTGCTGATGGAGGATCAGAGTTATCTCCTGTTGTTGGGGGCTTATCGAGATAATGAAGTCCACACCGCCCACCCGTTGATTTTGACAGTAGAAGAACTGAAAAAAGCGGGAAAAACTGTTAATAAAATTACTCTCGCCTCCCTGACCTTCTGTGATACGAATCATTTAGTTGCTGATACCCTGCATTGTAAAGCAGAGCGATCGCATCCCCTGACGGAATTAATTGAGCGTAAAACCAAAGGTAATCCCTTTTTTATCACCCAGTTTCTCAAGGCGTTACACGAAGATCAGCTGATTACTTTTAATTGCCATCAAGGTTATTGGGAATGTGATATTACCCAAATCAATGAACTATCCCTCACTGATGATGTGGTGAAGTTTATGGCACAAAAGTTGCAGAAATTTCCTAGTAAAACACAAGATGTACTCAAGTTAGCCGCTTGTATTGGTAACTCTTTTGATTTAAATACCTTAGCAATTGTTTTAGAAAAATCAGCAGCAGATACGGCAGATGCTTTATGGAAAGCTTTACAGGAAGGATTAATTCTGCCTCAAAGCGAAGTCTACAAATTTTATTTGGATCATGATCGCCAAGATGCCCATGTTAACAACAGCCAAAATGTGGAATATCGATTTTTACACGATCGCGTCCAACAAGCTGCTTATTCTTTGATTCCCCAAGACCAAAAACAAGCGACTCATTACCAAATCGGACAACTGCTGTTAAAACAGATCTCTCCAGTCGCTAGAGAAGAGCGAATTTTTGAACTGGTCAATCAACTCAACTACGGAATTGCTTTAATTACCCAACAAACAGAACGAGATGAATTAGCCCAACTCAATCTCACCGCCTGTCGTAAAGCCAGGAGTGCCACAGCTTATCAAGCGGCTCATGAATATATTACCGTGGGTTTGTTATTGTTGGGCGAGAAAGCTTGGCAGCACCAGTATGAAATCACCTTGCATCTACATGAATTTGCGGCGGAAGTCGCTTCTCTGCGTGGTGACTTTGCACAGATGGAACAGTTTATTAATATTGTCACCGCCCAAGCGCACACTTTAATTGAACAGGTTAACGTTTACCGTATTAGGATTCAAGCTTATATTTCCCAGAATAAATTTGCCGAAGCAATTGCGATCGCCCAAAAAATCTTACGACAATTGGGGGTAACCTTTGCTGAAGTACCCACACCAGCAGTTATTCAACAGGAAATCCAAGAGATTAGGGAACTGATTGGTGACAGAGCAATTGCAGATTTAGTTCACCTACCCATCATCACAGATGAGGAGAAAGTTGCCATTGTCCAGATTGCCAGTAGCATCATGACAGTGGCTTACCTCTCCGGCTCTCCCCTGTTTCCATTAATCACTTTGCTGTTAGTCAAAATATCCATCCAGTACGGAAATACACCAGCTACAGGGTATATCTATAGTACTTATGGTGTGCTGCTGTGTAATGTTTTGCAAGATGTGGATACAGCAACAGAATTTGGTCAATTAGCACTGCAAATAGTGTCAAAAGTGGACGCTAAGGCGACTCAACCCCAAGTTTTGCTAGTTTTGGCATTGTATATTTTACAACGCAAATCTCATGTCCAAGAGATTTTACCACTCTTGCAAAAAGGCTATGCGATCGCTCTAGAAGTGGGCAACCTAGAGTTTGCCGGTCATCATGCCCACAATTTTTGTAGCCATTCTTTTTGGTGTGGTCAGCACCTTGCCACTTTACAAGAAGATGCTCGCGCCTACAGCAATGAGTTGGAGCAACTCAATCAAATAACAACAGCCAATTATGTCCGCATTTATTGGCAATCTACATTAAATTTACTTGGTTTTGCTGTCCATCCCACCATCTTGTCTGGGGAAGCCTTGCAAGAACAAGAATTTATCCCTCTGTTAATAGCTGCCAATGATGGGTATGGGTTGTATATTTTCTATTTGTACAAGCTGATGCTGTGCTACTTGTTTGGCGAAATTGAGACAGCGAAAAGCATTACTATTAAGATTAAAGATCATTTAATGGCTGCTGCTGGACTTTTCTGTGAACCAATATTTTATCTCTATGATTCTTTGATTGCTTTAGCACAGTTAAGACAAAATTCAGAAGAAGTATTAGCCACATTACAGTACGTTGCAGAAAACCAAGCCAAGTTACAAAGATGGGCGCAATATGCCCCCATGAATCACCAGCATAAGCTTGATTTAGTGGCAGCAGAAAGATATCGAGTTTTGGGTGAAAAAACCTCAGCAATTGAATATTACGATCACGCTATCTCCGGAGCCAAAAAATCCCAATACATTCAAGAAGAAGCACTCAGCAATGAGCTAGCAGCTAAATTTTACTTGGACTGGGGCAAAGACAAAGTTGCCCAGATATATATGCAGGAGGCATATTATTGTTATGCACGTTGGGGCGCAAAAGCTAAAATTGATAACTTAGAAAAACTCTACCCTCAACTGCTTAAACCCATCTTGCAACGGCGACAACTCAACTTTAATCCCTTAGAAACTATTGCACCGATTAACCGCAACACCATCGCCGTCCCAACTGACACTGCTGGCACAAGTAGCACTAGTATTTCTGATATCCTGGATTTTACTTCTGTCCTCAAAGCTGCTCAAGCAATATCCAGCACCATCGAATTAGAAGAATTAATTGTCAATTTGACAAAAATTATCCTCGAAATTTCTGGAGCTAAAAAGATTGTTTTAATCCTTCCCCAAGACAATGCTTGGTATGTTCGAGCAATTACTTTTATTAGTTATGAGAACAAACCAGAAGGGAAAATTCAAAACATTCTACTTCTACAACCAATTGATACTTGTAAATATATCCCTGGAACAATCATTAATTATGTGAAAAACACCCTGGAAACTCTGGTAATTGATAATTATCAAATAGATATTCCTGGGCTGATAGATCAATATCTCCTCAAACATCAACCGAAAAGTGTATTATGTCAGCCAATTATTAAACAAAGCAATTTATTAGGCATTTTATATTTGGAGAATCAAATTACCTCTGGAGTATTTACCCTAGAACGCTTGCAAGTAATTAACTTGCTTTCCTCTCAAGCAGCTATATCTCTGGAAAATGCTTGCCTGTATCAAAAAGCTCAACAAGCATTACAAGATTTACAAGCAGCCCAATTACAAATTATCCAAAGTGAGAAAATGTCTGCCTTGGGTAATTTAGTGGCTGGAGTAGCCCATGAAATGAATAATCCTTTGGGTTTTATTACCGCGACTTTAAAACAAGCTAAACCCACAATTGCCGATATTGCTGAACATCTAAGATTATACCAAGCAAATTTCCCCAACAAAAGTGCAGAAATTATTAACCATGCTGAAGAAATTGACTTAGATTATAGCTTAGAAGATTTGCCAAAGATGATAGATGCAATGGTGATGGCTAGCGACAGACTAAAAAATATCAGCACCAGCTTAAGAACTTTCTCCCGTGCCGATACAGACCATAAAGTAAGCTTTAATGTCAACGAAGGTATAGACAGTACCATTCTTATTCTCAAGCATCGGCTCAAAGCTAATGAACAACGTCCCGCCATTGAGGTGATAACTGATTATGGTAATTTACCTCAAATTGAATGTTTTCCTGGGCAATTAAACCAGGTGTTTATGAATATTCTAGCCAATGCTATTGACGCATTAGAAGCAGCAAATAAAGGACAAACTCTTGAGGAAATAAAAGCTCATCCTAACCAAATTACAATTACTACTACAGTTCATAATGACCAAGTGAAAATTATCATTGCTGATAATGGGATTGGGATGGATGAACAAGTGAAACAAAAAATATTTGACCACTTATTTACTACGAAAGCCGTTGGTAAAGGTACAGGGTTAGGACTAGCGATCGCCCGGCAAATTGTCGTAGAAAAACACAATGGTTCACTATTTGTAAATTCTCAACTCGGTGCAGGGACTGAATTTGTCATCACCTTACCGATTCTCACTCGTTGAGCAAGCTTTTAAATATAGGAACTAAATTTTGTCCAAAAGATTAAAATTTGGGTGGTAGCCTCCTTGGGAAAATATGTGTAACACTAAGAAGCTACCTCAAGCTATTTTTAAACGGGAGGTTAGGCAATGGCGATCGCCACCATCAATCCCGCCACTGGGGAAACGCTCAAAACCTTTGAGCCACTCAACGATGCAGAAATTGCCGCTAAATTAGATTTGGCAGACCAGGCTTTTGAAAAGTACCGACATACGAGTTTTGCAGAGCGATCGCAAGCTTTGCAAGCAGCCGCCAATATACTGGAGCAAGAAAAAGCTGACTTCGCTAAGTTAATGACCTTGGAAATGGGCAAGCCTTACAAAGCAGCCATTGCCGAAGTCGAAAAATGTGCTGCTGTTTGCCGCTACTATGCGGAAAATGCCGCCGATTTTCTGGCTGATGTCAGTGTCAAAACTGATGCCAGTCATAGCTTTGTCCGCTACCAACCCTTGGGGATAATTTTGGCAGTCATGCCGTGGAATTTCCCCTTCTGGCAAGTGTTCCGCTTTGCTGCACCTGCACTCATGGCAGGTAATGTCGGCTTACTCAAACACGCATCGAATGTACCACAGTGCGCTTTAGCCATCGAAGATATTATCCATCGGGCAGGTTTTCCTGGAGGTGTATTTCAAACTCTGTTAATCGGTGCGGCGAAAGTTGCCGATTTAATGGCTGATGAGCGAGTAAAAGCTGCTACCTTAACCGGAAGCGAACCAGCCGGCGCATCTCTAGCGGCGGCGGCGGGAAAACAAATTAAAAAAACAGTCTTGGAATTGGGGGGAAGTGACCCATTTATTGTGTTAGAAAGTGCTGATGTAGAAGCAGCCGCCGCTACAGCTACATCAGCACGGATGTTAAATAACGGACAATCTTGTATTGCCGCGAAACGCTTTATTGTGGCAGAAGCGATCGCCGATCAATTTGAAAAGTTGCTGTTAGAAAAATTCACAGCGCTGAAAATTGGCGACCCCTTACATCTAGATACAGACTTAGGGCCACTAGCAACCCCCGATATCCTCCAAGAATTAGACCAACAAGTACAAACTGCCGTCAAAAGTGGCGGTAAAGTCTTGACCGGTGGCTATCCTTTAGCAGATCGTCCTGGCAACTTTTACCCGGCCACAATTATCATAGATATCCCAGTTGATCAGCCCATTGCCCAAGAAGAATTTTTTGGCCCAGTGGCGTTGTTATTTCGTGTCCCAGATATCGATACAGCAATTCAACTGGCCAATGCTACACCCTTTGGTTTAGGCGCAAGTGCTTGGACAAATAACGACCAAGAACGCGATCGCCTGATTTCCGAAATTGAAGCAGGCGCAGTATTTATTAATGGTTTAGTAAAATCCGACCCCAGACTACCATTTGGGGGCATAAAACGTTCTGGGTATGGCCGAGAATTAAGCATTCAAGGCATACACGAGTTCGTTAATGTTAAAACCGTTTGGGTGAAATAAGTTGTTTTTGTCAGTTGTTAGTTGTTTATTCTTTGCCACTGACAACTGACTATTGACTCTTTCGCAAATAAGGAATTAATTCAAAATGAATACAGCAGAACTGTTAGTACAGTGTTTAGAAAATGAAGGAGTGCAATATGTTTTTGGACTTCCTGGTGAAGAAAATTTACACGTTTTAGAAGCACTTAAACATTCCTCGATTCAATTTATTACAACCCGTCATGAACAAGGTGCAGCTTTCATGGCAGATGTTTATGGACGTTTGACAGGAAAAGCCGGCGTATGTCTTTCTACCTTAGGGCCGGGGGCAACAAATCTCATGACTGGGGTGGCTGATGCCAACCTAGATGGTGCGCCTTTGGTGGCGATTACTGGACAAGTGGGAACCGATAGAATGCACATCGAATCCCATCAATATTTAGATTTAGTGGCGATGTTTGCCCCTGTAACTAAGTGGAATAAACAAATTGTCCGACCGAGTATTACACCAGAAGTTGTGCGTAAAGCCTTCAAGCGATCGCAAAGCGAAAAACCAGGGGCAGTTCACATAGATTTACCAGAAAATATTGCCGCTATGCCTGTAGAGGGCAAACCGTTGCAGAAAGACAACATCGAAAAAACATACGCATCTTTCGCCAGTATTCGTGCCGCCGCCGCCGCTATTTCTCAAGCCGTTAATCCTTTAATCTTAGTAGGAAATGGTGCAATTAGGGCTAAAGCTAGTGATGCTGTCACCCAATTTGCTACCCAAATGAATATCCCCGTTGCTAATACTTTCATGGGTAAAGGTGTGATTCCTTACACTCATCCCTTAGCCTTATGGTCGGTAGGATTGCAACAAAGAGATTTCATTACTTGCGGCTTTGATAATACAGATTTAGTAATTGCTATTGGTTACGATTTGATCGAATTTTCACCCAAAAAATGGAACCCAGAAGGCAAAATTCCTATTGTCCATATTGGTGCAGATTCTGCGGAAATTGACAGCAGCTATATCCCTAATGTATCCGTTATTGGTGATATTTCTGACTCTCTAGTAGAAATATTAAAAGTAGCAGATAGACAAGGAAAACCTAATCCTTATGCTATCAGCTTAAGAGGCAATATTCGGGAAGATTACGAACAATATGCCAATGATGATGGTTATCCGATTAAGCCACAAAAGTTGATCTATGACTTACGGCAGGTAATGGGGCCTGATGATATCGTAATTTCTGATGTTGGCGCTCATAAAATGTGGATAGCCCGTCATTATCATTGCCATAGCCCTAATACCTGTATTATTTCTAATGGCTTCGCCGCAATGGGTATTGCTATTCCTGGTGCTTTGGCTGCAAAACTCGTTTATCCTAACCGTAAAGTTGTCGCCGCTACTGGTGACGGTGGTTTTATGATGAATTGCCAGGAATTAGAAACAGCTTTACGAGTTGGTACACCATTTGTCACTCTAATTTTCAATGATGGCGGCTACGGTTTAATTGAATGGAAACAAGAAAATCAATTTGGTAAAGGACAATCATCCTTTGTACATTTCGGCAATCCAGATTTTGTCAAACTAGCCGAAAGTATGGGCTTAAAAGGTTACAGAGTTGAATCAGCTTTAGATTTAATTCCCGTACTCAAAGAAGCCCTAGCACAAGATGTACCAGCCGTGATTGATTGTCCTGTAGATTACCGAGAAAATCGCCGCTTTACACAAAAAGCAGGTGAGTTAAGTTGTTCTGTTTAGTAATATTCTAGAAATGTTTTAGTTTGTAGTCAGCACTTTATTTCTGATTTCTATCAGCACTGAAAAGCTGACTACAAATACTATTTTCTTGGCTTTTCCTGTTGTCGCCGATTGTTGTCAAGACTCAGCAAACCATAGAAAGTAATTATAGTGAAATTTGTGCCAATAAAATATATAACTGCACTTCCATCAAGTTATTGAATCATCACAGTATTTTTTCTGGAGTTATTCCATAAACTTGTTTACTGAAGACTTTACACCAAACTTTTATAATTATTTTTTATCCTCGTAGTCGTAGGGTGGGCAATACCCACCACAAAATTAGTTTTTTATCATGATTTGCAGATATATATAACCACTAAATATTTAACATAATCAAATAAATTTCTAACTTTTGTGATACTCAGTAACCTAACTACAGATAGTATAAGGCTTTAGCTTTATGCCCATAGTATGAGAAAGAATAAAGCAAATAATGCGTTATATAATCCTTAAGAATTAGATGTTGAATTCAAGTTGGCAAATTCCACTTCCGTTGGATCAATACCTAAATCATCGGGTTGTCATATATTTTTTCAGCGATGGACTATGGGTGCCGATTAAATATTGCAATTTATCAAAGGCAATTGACCTTCATCACAAAACACTCATTGAAGCAAACAAAGAATTTTTTGTTTTTCCTGTTGATTTAAACCCAAATAATTTCCATGATTAGCCAATGGAGCAAATGAATAATGACCACATTAGGACTTAAGCAAACAGGTTATCTGTTGAGACCGGGTGTAAGGGTTTCAATCATTTATACCCTTATACCCCTACACCCCTACACCCTTGTCCAAACCTTTGATCTTTCGTTTTCATGCGTAAGTCCCATACATATCTTATGAGTTAAACTACCAATTACCATTTTTCAGCCCAATAAATAATTTCTGAAGCTGAACTATTAATGGCCACGCCATAGCTATCACCGTGATTCCACTTAAAACCAGGTCTACCTTTATCCTTTGCATTTAAAACAAGTATTTCATAAGAAGGTGGAAAAGACTCGGCAGCAGATTCACTGGTGTAGAAAAACGTAGTCGGTACACCATTAGGTAAATTGGCGTGAACGTTTGTGTCACCGCCTCTATATTGATGTTTAGCCAGTTTGCGGTACTGGTTGAGTAATTGTTGAATTTGTTCTGGTGACTTTCTCAGCCTTACTTGGAAGTAACTACCAGTTTGTGAACTTCCTGGTGCATAGGCTAGGCGCTCATTTTCGACTCCAGCAGGTATTTCTGAAGGAAAGTGTTTAATGTCGTCCTGACTAGACCATAGTTGATGGCGTATTTCTTTGTAGCGTGATGTATCTGTGACTATTTCCGACTGGCTACTAGTGATAAAAGCTTTTCTTAGAAAGAAACTTCCCCCAACAACACCAACGCTGCCAAGAGACAATAAAACTATCATCGTGATTTTGACTAGGTGCGATGGGTTCTGACCCAATGTAAGTGATCGCTTCATAGAGTTGGGTGAGTCTAACTTCTATAGCTATATACCCAACTACTAAACTAGATTCGTAATATTTCGGAGGCGATCGCAGATATTTTGATAAAAACTTTTTAAAAGTACGGAAAATACTGCTTTTTTATAAAATTCAGGTAAAGATTGTTCAGTAGGAATACGTAGAAAAATAAGGACACAGCATCGCTTTGTCCCTCTGAGTGTGAAGTTATTGGGACTTACAGATGAAAATGAAAAATCAAGGGTTTGGACAAGGGTGTAGGCTAACATCTTGCAGCTTATCAATCAGCAAGTGGTGGGCATTGCCCTACGAAATAATTAGCCTTTTACCTTGTTATTTTCGCAATAAGAGAGCGGTGCAAGGTATTAAGTGGGGATGTCAATTTTAAACGCCTTACACCCTTACACCCCTATACCCTTACACCCCTATACCCTTACACCCTTCCTCACAAAGAACCAAATATCATCCCAGCCAGTACAATAAAACCAATCCAGACATTTTGCCGGAACATCTCACCGTAAGCAGGATTAGGCAATTGTGGCTGCCTTAAACGTAAAACCTGCCAAATCCAACCAACTGAAGCGATTCCTAAGGTAATCCAGAATGCTAGATGTAAATGGATGGCAACACCCAACCAAGTTAGGCAAATAATTGTGCCTAAAAAGAAAATGCCAATAGCTAAAGGAGCATAATCACCAAAAAATAAGGCACTGGAATTAACACCAATGCGTCGATCATCTTCGCGATCGCTCATAGCGTAAACTGTATCAAATCCCAATGTCCACAGTAAGGTTGCCCCCCACAGTAACCACGTTGCTTGAGAAATGTTTTGTGTTACCGCACTCCAGCTAATTAACACCGCAAAACCCCAAGCAATTGACAAAACCAACTGCGGGACAGGAAACACTCGCTTTGCACCCGGATAAAGCAAAATTACAGGCACGGCAGCCACAGATAACCAAAAGCTCAAGGGGTTAAGGTAATAAGCGAGAATTGCCGCACAAAATAACGATATAATACCAACTGCAATACCAACTTTTATAGAAAGCGTCCGAGCTGCTAAGGGGCGATCGCGTGTTCTCTCCACTTCTGGATCAATATCCCGATCCCATAAATCATTAACCACACATCCAGCCGCACTGGTAGCCAGAGTACCCAGGATAATTACCCCCACCAAAGGCAAAGGGGGTTTGCCTGCCGCCGCCAAAAACACAGCCCAAAGTGCTGGAATCATCAAAATTAATCGTCCTTCTGGTTTGTGCCACCGCAAAAGACGGAAAATTGTTAGCCAAACAGGTTCTTGGTTAGTCTCTAGCATGGGGATTGGGTATGGGGGATTGGGTATGGGGGATTGGGTATTGGGGATTGGGTGTTGGGGATTGGGTATTGGGTATCGATGTAGATTACCTATGATTATTATGTTTTTCTCTACTCTTCCCAGTCCCTAGTCCCCAGTCCCTAGTCCCCAATCCCCAGTCCCCAGTCCCGACTTCACACATCTTTACATCTATAGAATAGCGTTATTTGATATTTGTAAAGACATAATCTTCAGTGGCAACTTTAACTAAATTTAATTAAATAGTCACGAAAATTGTCAGCAGCAGGGTGAATATACTTAATTTCAGGTAGTTCCAACTACGCTCAACCTGAAAATTAAGTGTGTTGCAACATAATATCAGTGCCAACTACCCCGACACATCATTCATTACCATCCATCCTGAATACAGAGAGAAGACTAGATGGTGAATTTAGTTTCATCTAGCTGGGAGAGTGTCAACACTCAACCAGTTCAGCAACACCGGATTATTGCTGCCATTGACATGGGAACCAATTCTCTGCACATGGTAGTGGTAAAGATTGACCCGACACTACCAGCTTTTAGCATTGTTTCCAGAGAAAAAGAAACAGTGCGACTGGGCGATCGCAATATTACCACTGGGGAGTTAAAACCACAGGTTATGGCAAAAGCGATCGCTACGTTGAAGCGCTTTCAAGAAGCGGCTAAAACTGCCAATGCGGAAACATTAATTGCTGTGGCGACTAGTGCGGTGCGGGAAGCCCCCAATGGTAAAGATTTTTTACACCAGATAGAAACAGAGTTGGGTTTAAGCGTTGACTTGATTTCTGGGCAAGAAGAAGCACGACGCATTTACCTTGGTGTTTTGTCGGGGATGGAATTTCATAACCAACCGCACCTGATTATTGATATTGGTGGTGGTTCTACAGAATTAATTTTAGGTGACACTCAAGAACCGCGCACTCTCACCAGTACCAAAATTGGTGCTGTACGACTCACAAGCGAGTTAATCACCACAGACCCCATCAGTAATATCGAGTTTCAATACCTGCAAGCCTACGCCAGGGGGATGTTAGAACGTTCTGTGGAAGAAGTGCTAGCTAACCTGAATCCCGGCGAATCTCCCCGTTTAATTGGCACTTCCGGCACTGTTGAAACCATCGCCATGATTCATGCGCGGGAAAAAACGGGTACAGTCCCTTCTACCCTCAACGGCTATCAATTCACCCTCAAAGACTTGCGAGAGTGGGTAAATCGCCTGCGGAGAATGACAAATGCCGAAAGAGCCGCTATCCCTGGAATGCCCGAAAAGCGCTCTGAAGTCATACTCGCCGGCGCTGTCATCTTGCAAGAAGCTATGACCCTTTTGGGTGTAGATTCATTAACCGCTTGTGGTCGCGCACTACGGGAAGGGGTAATTGTTGACTGGATGTTAAGCCACGGCCTAATTGAAGACCGATTACGGTTTCAAAGTTCAATTCGCCAGCGTAGTATACTCAAACAAGCCAGCAAGTATCAAGTTAACTTAGAGTATAGCGATCGCGTAGCCACATTTGCCCTGAGTTTATTTGACCAAACCCAAGGACTACTACACCACTGGGGCAGCAACGAACGGCGATTACTTTGGGCGGCAGCAATTTTACACAACTGTGGTCATCATGTCAGCCATTCATCCCACCACAAACATTCCTACTATCTCATTCGCAATAGTGAACTACTCGGTTACAACGAAACCGAGATCGAAATCATTGCCAATTTAGCCCGCTATCACCGCAAATCACCACCCAAGAAAAAGCATGAAAATTACCGAAACCTATTGAGTAAAGAGCATCGGCAAATCGTGAGCCAATTAAGTGCGCTGTTAAGATTGGCAGTAGCATTAGATCGGCGACAAATTGGGGCGATCGCTCAAATCAAATGTGATTATTATCACCACTTCCAGCAGTTTAATTTGCTGATCTATCCATCTCGACCCGATGACGATTGCGCTTTAGAACTATGGAGTTTAGACTACAAAAAAGCAGTCTTTGAAGCAGAATTTGGCGTGAAATTACTCACCCACTTAGAAAAAAATCTACTTCCTAATTTCTCCTAAACAATATACGTTGCTGGTGATCAATTCAGGAGTGATAATAGGTGACTGGTCATAGGTAATAGCTAAAAATCTTCTCCCAATTACCAATTACCCGTTACCCATGACCAAAGCCCCTAAGTATTATTTCCTTCACAAAAAGACACAATTGGGTAGAATTGGTTAAAGTAATCTCTGCACCCGTAAACCAAAGGCATCACCAACACCATGCAACTGAAACTCAGTGCATCCAAATTTCCCATAGCCCCTCTACT
Organism: Anabaena sp. CCY 9910; assembly: GCF_963920875.1. Lineage (NCBI taxonomy): Bacteria > Bacillati > Cyanobacteriota > Cyanophyceae > Nostocales > Nostocaceae > Anabaena > Anabaena sp. CCY 9910. Next base: position 34,753 of record NZ_CAWUDJ010000049.1, read on the forward strand.
GTTAATTGCTCCATTTTTCCTATGGGGGACGGCAATGGTAGCAATGAAAGGAGTCATACCCCACACCACACCGTTTTTCATGGCGGGAGTGCGGCTGCTACCAGCGGGAGTGTTAATTTTAATTGCCGCCGCGCTGTCAGGTAGACCCCAGCCTAATAGTTGGCAAGGGTGGTTGTGGATTGCTTTATTTGGGCTAGTGGATGGAACCTTATTTCAAGGGTTCTTAGCTGAGGGGTTAGTCCGTACCAGTGCGGGTTTAGGTTCAGTCATGATTGACTCCCAACCTTTAGCGGTGGCGTTGCTGTCGTTGTGGCTATTTCAAGAACGGATTGGTTTATGGGGATGGCTGGGATTAGGTCTGGGAGTCACAGGAATTAGTTTAATTGGCTTACCTGATGAGTGGATTTTCAGTTTACTAGGCACAGGTGCAGAGGTGACAATTGGCAACTGGCAAAACCTGTTTGCCAGTGGTGAATGGTTAATGTTGTTAGCGGCTTTGTCAATGGCCGTAGGAACGGTGTTAATTAGATTTGTGACGCGGTATGTAGACCCTGTAACGGCTACAGGCTGGCACATGATTATCGGTGGTTTGCCATTGTGGGGAATTTCCGCAGTTGTAGAATCTCAACAATGGGAAAATCTGGTAGGTTCGGAATGGCTGGCTTTAGCTTATGCTACCGTCTTTGGCAGTGCGATCGCCTACGGATTATTTTTCTACTTCGCTTCTAGTGGTAGTCTTACTAGCCTAAGTTCCCTCACCTTCCTTACTCCCATATTTGCCCTATTATTCGGTCATCTCTTACTTTCAGAGGTTCTCTCTACCTTGCAATGGGTAGGAGTATTCCTCACTTTAATCAGCATCTACCTCATAAATCAGCGTGATAACCTGGCAGGACAGAACAAAAAGTCTGTTATGGAGGAAATATCTGCAAAATCCCAGCCAATACTCGCAGAAGCAACTACGAAAAAGCTCAACCCCTTAGCTGTAAAAGTTAGAGAATCTGAGCCAGAAACTCTACCCTAATACCGTTTCTTGATGTAGCTTGTCTGGCGCAGCCATAGATGCACTTTATTCTGTACTGTAGAGAGGTTGCGTGCAACGTCTCTACATGATTTATTTGGCCCAACTTCATAGAGAATTGGTATAAGACACTTGCCAATAAAAAATCATCAAGGCTTATCCATCAATGTTTGAAACCCTTACACCCGGTCTCAACAGAAAATCTGAGTGCGTAAGTCCTATAATCAATCCCTGAGTGTGCAGAGCCAGTACAGTCACAAGAATCTGAGTTTTGAGATTACCTGAATCAGAAGAAAAAATAAAATAATTAGACAAAATAAGGTATATTACTAGCAACTAAGGTTAGATTTTTGCGTCAAAATAAAAATTAGTACTTACATAGATTTAGGTTATCAATTTCCTGATAACTTTAAAAACACATTCAGGCTCTAACTTTTAATATGAGGCTAAACTACCCCTCAATTGTCATACTTACCTGTGTTTCTTGTGTGGGTTTTTACTCAACTCAAGCCAGCACAGCTACAACCAACTTCGCACCTGAAAAATTAGAAGTCGCACAAGTCAGTTCCACTTCAACGACTGGGCAAGTTGCTCTTAAGCCAGGTAGTCAAGGGCCGGATGTGCAAACACTACAAATGCAATTAAAGCAGCTAGGATACTACAGTGGCATTGCTGATGGAAAATACGGTGACAGTACAAAAAAGGCTGTAGCAAAATTTCAGCAAGCTAAAGTGTTTAGTAGAGTTGATGGGGTGGCGGATCTAGCCACTAAAAGGGTTTTACAAACAGCCTTGATAGATAATCAGAATAAACTAGCTGTCGCCTCATCTTCTGAAGCTCCCGTCACAACTACCAATAACTCTAATTCAGCCTTTAGAGATTTTCTTTGGTGGTCAATATTGGGCTTAGGAACTTTAGGAACTATTGGCGCAATCCTATATTTATTACGGCGGTTCGACCCCAACAAACCACAAAAGCAACTCAAAACAGCACCACAAAAAGCTTTAAGTGCCAATCAACAAGATCCCATTGCCCCAGTTTTACAAGAGTTAGCACATACATCTAATTATCAGGAAACTACTGCTCAAGCCAGCGTTTCCCAAACAGCGCCAGCATCATTCCCCGCAACAGTGATGCCTGTTGAAACGACATCCCGTCTTGCTAAACTCAACATTGTTGATGAGTTAGTTCAAGATTTACGCAGTACCGACCCCAAAAAACGACACAAAGCTATTTGGGATTTAGGACAGCAGGGCGATTCACGCGCAATTCAACCACTCGTTAATATGTTGATTGATGCCGATTCACAACAACGTAATTTAATTTTGGCTGCTTTATCAGAGATTAATGTCCGTTCACTCAAACCAATCAACAAGGCTTTTGCCGTCTCCATGCAGGATGAAAGCCCACAAGTCAGACAAAACGCCATTCGTGACTTGACCCGCGTCTATGACATGATGGCTCAGATGAGTCAGATGTTAGCTCATGCCCTAGATGATCCTGATGCTGAAGTTCAGGCAACAGCAAGGTATGCCCTAACTCAGATGAATAGAATGCGGAACGTAGATAAAACAAGCCTAGCAGACAATACTCCAGAAGATTCTCGCTAAAAAGTTAGGGAAGACCAAAAAACAAATTATTCCAAATTGATGGTTAGTAGGGTGCGTCAGTGCAAAAAACCTAGCTGTACCAAGAAATTATTCATACTGACGCACCCTACATTTTGGACTCACAAAAAGATGGGGATTTAGTCACTGATAAGAGGCTAATTATAACTTTTTCATCTGTACTTGAATAGTAGTGTTGCTGCCTGCCAAAATAAAAGCCGCATCTCCAAACTTGGGGGCGCTGGTGCGAACTTCCGGGTTACGGGAAAACCCAAAGGGTTCCACAGGCATACCTAAGTCATTGCGATTGAGAGTACCATCACCATTCAAATCTTGAATAGCAGCTACAGCGTAAGTTCCTGCTTTTAAGTTGTTAAAAGTAAGTTTCAAGGGTGTTTCGTTAATCTGAGTACACTGCCTATCAAACACCCGTTTGCGATCGCCGGGGAATCCTTGGCTACTAGTAAATATGCTGACGCAGACTTGTCCTTGTTTGTTTTTTAACCCATCAATTTCTACAGTCAGCTTGCCATTAAAATTAGCCCTAGCACTCCCTGACCACGTTAAATTTCCCAAAGTTGTCAGCAGTATGAGGCTAAATGCCCATTTTTTGCTCATAAGATATTAATTTATGGGTTTATGCAGACTGATCCTGACACGATTCAGTCAATATACGCAAGTATTTTGTATAAAAATATTGATTCATTTGCCGAATCCTTGAAATTTAAGCGGAATTTTAATAATGAACTCGGCTCCTTGTCCTAAGCTAGATACACAATCCATTTGTCCACCATGTTTCTCAACGATAATCTGATGGCAAATAGATAACCCTAAGCCAGTACCTTTACCTACAGGTTTAGTAGTGAAAAATGGGTCAAACAATCGCTGTTTTGCCTCTTCTGGAATTCCTATCCCATTATCAGCAATGCGAATTACTACTTGCTGATCATCTATGATTCCTGTCCGAATGATAATTTGTGGCTTAGTTACCATTCCCGGATATTTGACTGTGGATTCTTCTAAAGCATCAATGGCATTGCTGAGAAGATTCATAAATACTTGATTGAGTAAACCAGCATAGCAATCAACTAGAGGCAGGTTCTCATATTCTTTGATAACGTTAATAGGGTGAGTAATGTTTGGGTTTTTGAGCCGACTTTGTAAAATTAGCAGAGTACTATCAATACCTTCATGAATATCCACCAATTTTCTATCAGATTCATCTAGACGAGAGAAATTGCGTAAAGAGCGAATAATTTGTACGATCCGATCGCACCCACTACGCATAGAAGTTAGTAGATTAGGTAAATCATTGGTAATAAAGCCAAGTTCACTTTCAGCGATCGCAGTTGCAATTTCCTCTACAGGATGGGGATAATTATTTTGGTATAAATTGATGAGGCTGAGTAATTGCTGGGTATAGTCAATAGTGTGGACAAGATTACCAGCAATAAAGTTGATGGGATTATTAACTTCATGAGCAATACCAGCGACTAACTGACCTAAAGCCGCCATTTTCTCATTTTGCAGTAGTTGAGTATAGTTATTTTGCAGGTCACGAAATCCTGCCTTAGCTATTCGGGATTGTTTTTTAACGTGTTGTAGTTTTTCTAGGGTGAGAGCATGAATTTGGGAGTTAGCTAAAAGCAACTGATGGAAATCAAGTACCTTATACTTTCCTGATGAACTTTTCACTAAAATTGGTTCATAGACAAGTCTAGGCGATCGCTGCAATGCTTCCTGAGTAGCTTCTGTAACTAACTTATGTGCAGGAAAAGTAAAAACCTGTGGTTTGAGAAAATTGTAGAGGCTTTCAATCGGGCGCATCGAAAACAAGCCAAAACTATAAGGACGACTCATACACTCAAAAAAACTCTGTCGTGAAATCATCCCTACAACTTGTTGATGATCAGTTAAGATAACTCCCGGCAATAAAGGCTCATGCTCAAAAAATCTAATCAATTTGTTACCTGGAAGATGAATTTCCACCTCAATATCCCACACAGGTAATTCTTGTAACGTAGAATCTAATCTCAGGCTCAAATCATGACCATTTTTTACGCTTTGACTGGCGAGCATAATTTTGTTCCTTTGGGCCTTAAGTATTTTTGCTACTTTTCACTCCGAACAATTACAGTTCAGCCAATTACTAAAAAAGCAGTATCCCCATATTTATTTTTCCCAAAGTACTTTTACAAATTTTCACAATAGCGACTATCTAGCCTGCACTTCACGAAATCTTTATATGTGTCAGTTAGTCCCTACTCCCCATTTCCTCATCTTCCCCTACTTTGCTTGGGGCTTTTTTGTTGCAGAAGCGATCGCCAGTCTCGGAGACTATTTTCTGTCCATAGCCAATTTTTGCTCAATTCGTCTAGCTGAAAATTGATGGGATCTTTTTCTAAAACGGTTTGTCGTAATTTGAGGGCTTCATTTATATATTGCGCCTGTTTATCGGGAGGGAAATTACGGTTACGGGCATTTTTATACATCCCCAATGCTAAACCAGCATAGGCAGGTAAAGCCTCAATCGGTACATCTGATTTAGGGGAAACTTCGGCAACATCAGCAGCATTCACTTGTTTAAGTCCTAAACTTATTGCTTGAAACCAAGAGTTATTGGCTCGATTGATATTACCCTCAGCATAATAAGCAAATCCTAAAGCATTGATATATGAAAGCGATTTTGGGTTAGTTTTCACCGCTCTTTCCCAATAACGACGGGCATCATCAATACTGTATTTTTTATCTCCTGTTTGGATAGATTGCCAAGCTAATCTTCCTCTGAGGAAGTTAACTGATGCCTGTTTTTCTTGGTTGGAAGGAATTAATTGTAATGCCGCTTGGGCGGGTTGTAGTGCGTTGCGATTGAGTAATTCTTCTACAGCTGCTAATCCTGGTTCCAAATCACCTTGATTCAATTTTTCTGTGGCAGTGGCTGTCACCATTCCCGTAGGCATTTGGCGTAAATCCGTTGGGGGCTGAGTCTCAACTGGTAAAGATGGGGTGGGAATGGGGGGTATGTCGCGTACTACTGATGTCTGGCGACTTTGCCACCAACTAAATATCAGTATAATGGCGATCGCACCCACCCCAATCATCCCGAAAATCTGCCAACGCTGGCGACGGACACGATTTCTCGATGCCAGGAGGCGGAAATTTTCTAAGTCTTGGTTCAGGTTTTGAGCAGTATGATGAGTTGCCGGAGGTACAATTCTGGAGAAATCTTCCCTGGGTGCAGTTGCAATCGGTCGTTCTAGATGACTATCTGGCAAAGGTTGTCTAACTTCTGGAGGTACTTCAGGTTCTTCATCCCCTATAATTTGCTGGTCTAGTTGGCGAAATATATCGGAAACAAAAGCTGAATCTTCGGCATAACTTGGGTCATCATACTCAATCTCATCCACAAGATCACCCCAAGTTTCTTCCCCTAACCAATCCACTCCTGAAGAGTCATGCACCAAACCAGAGGGCATCATATCCTCAATTGGTAAAGACATTTCCCCATCATCCAGCACACCAGAGTAAGTAGATGCGGTATTGGCTGCTAAAGATGAACTATATTCATCCAGTGAACCAACACTTGTAGCTGCCGAGAGTTTGGGGCTAAGGAAACCGTCAAATTCCGGTTGGAGATATAAAATTGGTAATGCCCAGTAAAGCTGGTGTGAACCATAGGCAGAAATTAATCCCTGACGTACCCGGCTCACACATAAATCTACAGGATATCCTTGACTCAAGTTTCGATAAAACAATTGTGTGAGAGTCAATGCCACTTCATCAGGAATACGTTCCGACATTGCCAAGACGCTTTGAATACCCCGCTTAACTAAGCTATCTGTAAGGTTGCGTTCTCCTGTGTCGCCACTATTATCAAAGCTAGCGGTGTAAGTACCCCAACAGGAGTTAAACACCGCCATTTGGATATTATTGTTAACCAACAAACCCGCCAAATCATCACCACATAGGGTTTCTGTTAAGCCAGTCCGGCTACTAACCAAATAAATTTCCCCACCGTTCGGCCCTAAGTTACTATGACCGGAGTAGTGCAAAACATGATATCTGCCTTGTTCTAAAGCCTGGGTTACTTCTTCCCTCCCTGGCTGGTTGAGTAGGGTGAGATCAATTTCTGGGAGATAATTACCACCTTCGATTGATCTCGGTAGCTGACGATGTAGTTCCGCTTGCAGTCGAATAGATTCTTGTTTCAGCAGATCCAAACTCGCTTGATCAGTGGGTGATGCGAGGATCATTAAAACTCTCACAACCCCATCTTCTGGCAGCTTGAGTCTGTTGGCTGAAGGTACGCGAGAAGTTGGGGAAATACCACTTTGGTAGCGAGAGAAAGCAATATAAGGGCCTGTGGCTAGGGGGCGATCGCCTGCGTGCATTACTTCCCACGGCAGACGTGCTAACCTAGTATCCTTGAGACCTAACCGTAAACGTAGTACTTGTTGGTGGTTTTGAGCAATACCTTGGGCTGTAATTAAGCTATCTCTGAGAGTACCTTGAAACAGTGCATTATATAATTGTTGACCTAATGCTACCAAATTAACAGAGTTGCGAGCGATCGCACTTTCCCGCCCCATAGAAAGAAACGCATCTCCCTGTAAAACTGATTTCAATGGGTCATTCATCAAATGCCCAGCCGCCGCTAACCAATCAGCTACAGGCCATGTCACCAGTTCTTCTGCCAAAGGTACCCCAGGCGCGACTTCTTCCGTCCGCACCAAGTAGTCATTCTGCCCTACTGGGGTTACAGAAATGTGAAATTCCTGGGACACAACTTCTCCTATCTGCCTCCTAAATCTAGTTTGAAACCCCAAAGTTTCAATTCGATTTCCTTCTTTTCCTGTAAATCTAGATGCAGCAAGCCATTGAATGTTTCTCCACTCAAAGGTTTTGCTGGTTCTACATCTACAACTTTATCCGGATTGGTTAGCATCTGCCCAGAACACTTTAACGGTAGATGCACCTTGATCTTTAACTCCCCTAGTTGGTTGATAGCCACTGGGGGTTTTTTCTATAACTAGCATATACTTAGATTATTCTACTGTCTTGGGCAGAGAAAATTTACCAATTCTCAAAGACAGACCTTAACGAATAAGTATTTTGTCTAACTTTTAAAAAAGTTTCATCATTAATTTCCCAGTTGGCAAACATGGAATAGCCATCTTTGATATTTACCCAGTAACCAGAATCATTGTGCAGATTCATCCGGAATTGCCTAAATATGGGTAGAACAATTAATTGGTAGATGCACCCTGATAACTAACTCCCCTAGCTGGCTAACACCGACTGGGGGCTTTTTTTATGTTCATAAATAACCAGAATCATTGTGCAGATTCATCCGGAATTGCCTAAATATGGGTAGAACAA